>JABFSV010000052.1 GCA_013140405.1 Methyloglobulus sp.
GTAATCTTATGGCTATATTTTTGTCTTTCATGCTTTCTCCATCACAATAAATCGGTGACAATCAAAACGGCAACCTGCCGCCTAATACTAAGACGTATGCGAAGGGAAAACCTTGTAATGGATTTGTTAATTATTTTGTTGGGATGCAGAAATAATGTGTTTATTGATTCGGCCTAGTGAAGTTTTAACTCCCGTTCGCCTTCATAAAAGCCTGTCGAAAGGCTTGTGTGCTTCGACAGGTTCAGCATTTATGCCCTTGTGGGTACGAACGGTTCATACATTAAAAGGCCGTATCAATAATGCCTTTCCAAATCTGGCAGTTTTGCCAGAAATTTTCTTACAAACTGTTGATTAGCGTCAGCCAGGGCGTAATATGGGTTTGTTTGAGCGGCAGGGTTTGCTCGATCATGGACAATACGGCTTGTGGATCATTCAGCGGAAATACGCCAGTTACCCGGAGGGAGGCAAGTTTGTTGTCGGTCAATAGAATGTGGCCTTTGTAATAACGGTTTAGTTCTGCAATAACGTCAGATAGTTCCTGGTTTTTGAAGATCAGTTTGCCCCGTTGCCAGGCTGCGTTTTGTTTGATGTTGATGTCTGTAATTGGCTCAAAACCTGTTTTAGTGTTGTACCGGGTTTGTTGCCCTTCGTTTATCCTGACAGTATTTACCCCGCCTTTCTCAGTTAGCGGCCTGATGCTGACGGCGTGTTCTTCGACAGTAACCTGCGTGCCTTGGTTGTCTTCCAGCACTTCAAAAACAGTCCCCAATGCCCTTACAACGGCATCATCAGTCGTGACTTCAAACGGCCTGTTCGGGTCTGCCGCCACTGTGAATACGGCCTGTCCGCGCAGCAGCTTGATGTTCCGATGAAATTGGCCTACTCGCACTGAAATTGCGGTATCGGTATCAAGCAGGATACGGCTGCCATCGGACAGGACGATGTTTTTTTGTTCGCCGACGGCGGTGTGGTAATCGCTAAGCCAATAGTCGCTGAAACTAAGATAAGGGTTAAGTATTGCCAACAACAGCACCGCAGCGGCTAAGGGGGCTAACCAGCGAGCGGGCGGGATTTGTTTACGAGGTTGGTTGGTAATAGGAATCGGTTGGCATATAGGCTGGCTGGATACAGGAAGCAACAACGCATCGCCCATGTCCAGCCAGAGTTGTTCGGCTTCGGCGTATGCTTTTTGGTGTGAATGGCTGCGTTCTTGCCATTGTTGTGCCTTTATCCTGTCCTGCTCGGTTGCGTTTCCTGAATGCAGCAATATCACCCAAGTTATCGCTTGATCGGATAAGGCGGTTATTTCTGACACAGGCTGGGCAGGTGTAGTCATGTCCTGGATATTGTCGGCTGGTTTTTATAACTATGACGTTTGGAACAGTGCTTTCTTGCCATTATTTTACACGTGGGACAAAAATAAATGGCATCCCATTGGGCATATCCTGTAAGCAACCTTATAGTCCTTATGAGATAAAGACTATGTGCCGTAATGTTTAAGGTAATCGATACAATGCTTCATAGCACGTACCAAGTGTTTGCCAACCATGCTTTCGGATAGCGTGAGTTTTTCCGCTATTTCTGCGTGGGTATAACCCTCTATTCGGTGGAGATAAAATGCCTGCCGGCATTTTTCCGGCAATTGCTGCATCGCCCGGTTAAGGGCTTCCAGGCGTTGCAGGTGGTCGCATTGTTGTTCAATGTTTTGGCCTGTGTCTTCAATGCTGTGTAGTGTGCGTTCATCGGTGACATATTCTTGCCTGTTAAAAATAAGGCGGTGGTGATCGACGACCATGTTGGCGGCTATCCTAAAAATAAGGGCCCGCGGGTTATCAATACAGTTTTTGCTGCTGTATTCGGCATATCGGATAAAGGTTTGCTGAAGTATATCCTGCGCGTCTTCATCGCAACGCACCCGTTGCGACACAAACCGCATCAGTTCATTGTGATGTTGTTGCATCATATCGCTGATGTTATTGGCAGAAAACTTATGCATAAACAAACAGGTGTTAGGGAAGCGGAATCATAATGGATAAGAACAGTTTTTGCTCATTTGCGTCCTAAAAATGATGTAGCATCGAAAAACAGCAATGTCATTCAATGGCCAAAAATAAAAAAGGCATCCTTGCCAGGACACGAGGATGTGCTTGGATTGGGCATCCAAAGCCCAATCCAGATATAAAGCAAAACCTATACCATAAATGTAAAACATAGCATTAATGCGGTTTGTAGCGGATATAGGGTTTTAGCGACTACGGAAAAGTGTGTCATATCACACACCCACTGTGTGATATGACCTATTTTTTGGATATTCCGGTGTTGGAACGGCAAGTTCAGGGAATTGGTCAATGCCATATTGAAGCGGTCAGGGGATAATGTGCGAGGATCATTTTTTGCGTCTAATGGCATTAAACATAGTTAAAACAATTGGTTGAATTATTTTCTTGGATGGTATTAGTGCTTTTTCACCCCCTTTAGAGGAGCGTCCCGCAACAAAAGATTTCGACCTTGAGTGCCGTGTGCCTCAATATTGAACTTGAGCAAAGCAATGATGCTCTAAAAAAAGCGTGTGATATAACACAGTTTAATTAAAAAACCCGTTGATTTTATGGTTATAATAAAATCGTAATAACTATTTGGAGTCTCCGCCATGAAAATTCAAACACTTTTGCTTACCTTAGCTTTATCACTTTCGCTAGTTTCAGTAAACGCATGGGCCAAAGCCCATCCGAAACACTGTGACATACACAAAACCGCTGGCGCACATGATTGCGCCAAACATTGTGCAGAGCATCCCGGCCAAAAAGACCAGGCCTGTGCGCTGCACTGTGCGCCGGACACGGCTGCCAAAGCCCATATCTGTAATACCCCGCACTGCGACAAGCACTTGACTGTGGCGGCGAAAAGCTGCACCGCCGTCAATTGTGCAACGCATACCGGCGCGGCCGCCCATAACTGTAGTACGGAACATTGCGCCAAACATGCTGGCAACATGGCTGATTGCTGTGGCGCCAGTCAACGCTGTGATGTCTAGGGGCTTCGGCAAATAGCCAACCCTATAATCGCCTAAGCCGTCACTGGTTAAATAGCCACGGCTTAGGCGTTATCTTTGACGAACTGATCCTACCGGCATTTTCGGGCAGTTCAATATCGCCCTGATTCCTTAAATACCAGGCTCTGCGTTAATGTTATTATTTTTATTTGCGCCCCTTCATAAGTTTGGATTGCTGTAACATAAAGAGCCTGCCAACTTTGATCTTACATTCAGGACAGGTCACTTTATCCCTGTCAACCCAACTCACAGATCCAAAAACTTCCTGACCCTCAACTGAACGGTGGTTACTGACCCGCTTGCAAGTAACAATCCCCTTGCCCGTCTTGTAATGGATCATTGCTGTTTTTCTGCCTGTTTTATATGAATTATCTTGATTGAGGGCTATCCCCTGATGGCATCCTTCAGGCCTTTGCCCGATTTAAAGAAAGGGACTTTGGCTGCCGCTATGGTTATTTCCAGGCCGGTTTGAGGGTTACGTCCCGTCCGTTCCGGCCTGTCCTTAACCGCAAACGTGCCAAACCCCACCAAGGTAATGGAGTCTCCGGCCTTTAATGTGGCTTCGATGGTTTTGATCAAGGCATCAAGGGCACGACCTGCGTCTGCTTTGCTTAAGTTGGCCTGTCCTGCAATTGCGTTGATCAGTTCTGATTTAATCATGAGGTAACTCCTAAAGTGAATTAAGTGAGGTAAAGCAGGTTGGGGTGATATTTATAGCTTATTTTATGGCAACCATGACCGACTGGAAGAAAAAAGCCAGCCATGGTCACACAGTATACGGGTCATGTTCATTTTTCAAGCCAAAGCGCTGGCTAGTGCGGGCATCATACATCACGCAAATAGAACTCAATGGGGACTGTCACCCAGCTCGGGACCGGAGTGTCACCCAGTTTGCTTGGCACGAACTTCCATGCCCTGACCGCTTCCATGGCAGCTTGATCCAGTTCATCATGGCCGCTGCTTTTTAATAGGCTAAGCTCTCCGCATAGCCCATCCGGGGTAACGTAAACACGCAATTGGATCACCCCTTGCCAATGGCGGCTTCGGGCAATGCCGGGGTAATGGGGTTTTGGGTTTTGGAGGTATTCGGCGGATGCCAGAGTGGGTGTGACTACACCTGTCTGGCTTGTTGGTGAGTCACTGTCTGGGTTGGCGCCTGCGACTGCCCTACGCTGGATTGGTGACGCATGGGCTTGGCTCTCCGGCGCGTTAGCCTGTTCCTCCAGCTTTGCCACCCGTTTTTTAAACGCCGATTTTGGCTTGTCCTTGGTCGGATTGGGCTTGAATTTTTTTGTTATTTTTACTTTGGGTTCGGGTAATGTCGGCTTGGTTTCCTCAGGTTTGACTTTGGCCATCGCCCCGGTAGGCGCTTCCAAGGCAATGCCTATCATCGGCAATGGTTTGGGTTGATCTTCGCGAATCGGCGCGGGCGATGGGAGGCTGGCATACCGCACCATTAGCAGACAATGTAAGGCACAAACCAACACGGTGACCAGGGCAACCGCAATGGCCCGCCGCCAACGGATAGGCCACGCCAATCCCAAGGAGGGAAACCGGACTATTGTCCGATGCTGTGATTCCACAAAAAATAAGTTCACTATTCCAATTCAGGGTTGATTAACTTAAAGAATAACAATATGTTTCAAGCATCTTCAGCTTCACTTGACTAGCTTCAGAATTGCAGCTAAGTTGGGTTCGGGCTAGTGAGCGGCGGCTTGAGAAGGTTATTGATTCGGCCTTTTAATGTTTGAACCGTTCGTGCTGAGCTGGTCGAAGCACACAAACCTTTCGACAGGCTTTTATGCCCTATGGGTACAAGGCGAACGGGAATTTAAAACTTCATAAGGCCGAATCTATAGGTTATCAATGTGTCAGTAGAACGCCTTAATAACACCCACATCCGCCGCCCTGCGCAGCATTGCCACCTGCCGCCGCTTCGCGGCTGCCATAATTGTGCGCCCTTAAAGCACTCTGTAAGGGATAAGGGTCAAGCGCCATTTGCGGCTTGGCAAGGTTGCCCGCGCTCCCAAGGCTGCACTGGAACACAGGCGGTCAAGGACAGGTAGAAAATAGCAATGGCTATGTGGGCGGTTAATTTGTTAGTGGTCATGGTTGACTCCTAGTTGTGATTGTTGATTCGGCCTTCACCCAAAACCTTATCTAAAAAACTAAAGCAATATCAATGCCAATAGCATAAAACCCAGTAATGGCGGGGTTTAAGTGGGTTTATGAATTTACATAAAATGAAAAAGTGCGTCATATCACGCAGTCGGTGTGTGATATGACCTATTTTTTGGATTTTTATTGGCTTCTTAGTACGGTGAGCTTATTGCCCGAGGGGGAATGTTCAATCATTGGCACATTTGTCGCTACTTTGTTGCAGCTTAGTAATTGAATTTAATCATTAAAAGGTAATGACTAACCATCTGCCTCGATTAGCCATCTCGTAAAATGGGATGGTTATGATAGTGCGTGATATGACACAGTTTAATTATGTAAAGGTAAAGGCGGCATATAGCCTAGCAATAAACCGCATAACACCATTACCAAGCAAACTCAAAAAGTAGGTCATATCACACACCGACTGTGTGATATGACACACTTTTTCATCGTATGTAAATCCGTAAACCCACTTAAACCCGGCCATTGCTGGCTTTAACTTAGCTGGCATAAGTATTGCTTTATATTTTGAATAGCCCATGAGATTCGGTTTTGTCCTCTCATATCAGGCAGGGATGCCTTTTTTTGAATTATCAGGTTTAATAAGGCAACGGCGCACTTTACCCAATGGCACTCTACAAGACTATTTTTGTAACTTTCTTCACCCATGCCAACCAATAACACCCAAACGCTTCATGAGCTATACCACCAATGCCAAGGTGAATTGGAGAGCATGTTGTACAAGCGGGTTCGTTCACGGGAAACCGCTGCGGATTTATGCCACGAAGCGTTTAGCCATGTCTGTCAAGTAGATGACCTCAGCAAGGTCAACAACCTCAAGGGCTATTTGTACCGAACGGCGATGAATTTGCTGTGCGACCATATCCGTAAGAAAAACGTCTGGGGTGATACGATACTTGAATGGCCGGAGGATTCTGATCAGGATGGCAAAGACTTCCGTAGTGCCGAAATGGTCATACTTGGGGAAGAACAATTGGAGCTTTTTATCGCCGCCCTGGCGGAATTGCCGCCGCTCTGCCAACGGATTTTTTACCTGAACCGCTTTGAAGGCTTAAAACAGCGCGAAATCGCCCAAAACCTCAACATTTCATTGCGAAGCGTGGAAAACAACATCAAACGTGCGCTCCTGCATTGCGCCAAAGCCCTGGAAAAATATTAACTGCCGATGTGGTTTTCTCTTTCAGTCTCGTCTATGGTATAGAGCGCATTTAATTACCCTGAATTCACCATGCCCAAACACCCGACACCCGCCGAGTCCGAGATGTTGCTGCAACAGGCCAGCGGCTGGCTGACCAAACTGCATTCCGGTGAATTCACCGATGATGAAAATAGACTACTTACCCAATGGCGCAATGCCAATCCAGCCCATGAACAGGCTTGGCAACAAGCCCAATCGGTTTGGCAAGGCATGGAAGGGCTACGTGGTCGAGCCATTCCGGGTTCTGAGCCATTGTTGCAAGAACGTTATCCGCATTTACAGGATCGAAAACCTACCAACCCTCCCAAGCACCAAGGCAGTTACCGTATTCTGGCTATCGCTTGTTGCATCCTGTTCGCCGTATGCTTTACCCTCCAAAACCCGTCACTATCTTGGCAAGCCGACTATCTAACCGGAAAAGGCGAGCAACGCACCATTACCCTGGCCGACGGCTCGCGGGTCATGCTAAATACCGATACCGCCGTGGCAATCCATTTTGACAAAAACTTACGGCGGGTTGAATTGCTGGAGGGCGAAGCCTTTTTTGAAGTCGCCAAAGGCAAGCCACAAGCGTTCATCGTTACGGTATC
>JABFSV010000459.1 GCA_013140405.1 Methyloglobulus sp.
CTAAAACCTGGGCAACAAAAATATACCGTACTGACAAACGAGGAAGGCGGCATCATTGATGACATCATCGTTACCAGCATCGAATCCGGTTTGAGGATCGTTGTCAATGCGGCCTGTAAAGACAAGGATTTTCACTACTTAGCCAGCCAGCTATCTAATCGCTGTCATTTTGTTGAGCTCGCTGATCAGGCACTATTTGCTTTACAGGGGCCAATAGCGGCAGCAATCATCAGAAAATTCTCCGTAAGCGCCGCCGATTTGGCATTTATGACTACCTGTGAAACCGAGCTGGAAGGCATCAAATGCACTATCAGCCGATGTGGCTATACTGGCGAAGACGGTTTTGAAATTTCCGTTGCTAACGACCACGCTGAAGCACTAGCTCGCTTACTCTTAGCGGAAAAGGATGTTATTCCAATAGGCTTGGGAGCGAGGGACACCTTAAGACTGGAAGCGGGTCTGTGCCTTTATGGCCATGAACTCAACGAAACCATCACTCCGGTAGAAGCAGGTTTATCCTGGATTATTAAAAAAGGCCACAACGGTTTCCCCGGCGCTGACACCATTATCCGACAATTACAGCAAGGCCCTGAAAAAATACGGGTCGGCCTAATTGTCGATAGTAAACAGCCAATACGGGAGGGCAGTACTGTATTTAACGACAATGACGAGATGATAGGCCACGTCACCAGTGGCAGTTTCTCCCCAAGTCTTGGCAAGCCCGTTGCGATGGCGCTGCTGGAACGGCATTATTCCGGCCTAGGCATCCGTTTATACGCAAAGGTACGGGATCATCAAGTCGCAGCCACTATTACCCGATTACCCTTCATTCCTCATCGCTACCATAGATAACTCATGCCCACTACACGCACTAGTTTGAACCAATTGGAAATGCGCGGTCATTTTATGCACCGTCACATTGGCCCAAATAAGCAACAAATGCAAGAAATGCTAACCGAACTGGGGTTGACCGACCTGGAAGAAATTATTGAAAACGCCCTTCCCGACGACATTATTAACCATGAACCGCTTAAGTTGACGGAAACGATTAGCGAAAGTGCCGTCATCAAACACATGCATAAAGCGCGTGAACGCAATAAAGTCTTTACCTCGATGATCGGCATGGGTTATCACGACACTATCATGCCCGCAGTAATCAAGCGCAATGTCCTGGAAAATCCGGGCTGGTATACCGCTTATACGCCGTACCAAGCGGAAGTCAGCCAAGGACGACTGGAAGCCTTGTTAAACTTCCAGCAAATGATTATCGACCTGACCGGCATGGAACTCGCTAATGCATCCTTGCTTGATGAAGCCACAGCTGCGGCGGAAGCCATGACTATGTCCAGGCGCTTATCCCAAAGCACTGCCAACGCGATAGTTGTCGACCAAGATTGCCACCCGCAAACCATTGCTGTTGTTCTTACCCGCGCCCATTCCTTAGGTTATGAAGTCATCATCGCCGATCCTTATTATGATTTACAACAACATGATTTTTTTGCGGTCTTGGTACAGTATCCCGGCTCTAAAGGCGAAATCAGGGATCTGAGCGAAATCGCAGTAATCGCACATCAAAAGTCAGCGTTACTGACCGTTGCGGCTGATCTCCTAAGCCTAGTTTTGCTCAAGCCGCCGGGAGCGTTCGGAGCCGATATAGCCGTCGGTAGCGCACAGCGCTTTGGTGTTCCCATGGGATACGGTGGACCACATGCTGCATTTTTTGCGACACGGGATGAATTTAAGCGTTCCGTTCCGGGGCGCATTATCGGTGTGTCAAAAGACATTCATGGCCAAATTGCCTACCGTATGGCGCTGCAAACCCGCGAACAACATATCCGCCGTGATAAAGCTACGAGCAATATTTGCACATCCCAGGTTCTCCTAGCGGTCATCGCCGGATTCTATGGGATATACCACGGCGCTGAAGGCTTACGGTTGATAGCAGGTAGGGTGCATCGTTACGCCCAAATTCTGGCGACAGGTATTTCCCAGTTAGGCTTTGAAATCGTTAGCCGTCGTTATTTCGATGCCATTATCGTTAAAGTCCCGAACCGGGCGAAACGTTTCGCGGCACAAGCGGCAGAAGCCAATATCAATCTACGCATTATTGATAATGACCATCTCGGCATTTCTTTAGATGAGACGACAACGCGAAAAAATCTGCGGGAATTGTGGCAGATATTCGTTACACCTACGTCAGAATTTCCTGACATCAATCGACTTAATGAAGTCATAGAAGAATGTGTACCTGAGGGCTTATTGCGTACTGATAGCATCCTGCAGCATCCTGTTTTCGAACGCTACCACTCCGAAACGGAAATGATGCGCTATATGCGACGGTTAGCCCGACGCGATATTGCGCTAGACCGCGCGATGATACCGTTAGGATCTTGTACCATGAAGCTCAATGCAGCGACGGAAATGCAATCGATTTCTTATCATGAGTTTAATGGCTTACATCCTTTCGCACCACTCTATCAAACCCACGGTTATCAACAGATGTTTGCCGAATTGGAAGATATGTTATGCGATTTGACTGGTTTTGATGCTTTCTCGCTACAACCGAATGCCGGATCGCAAGGCGAATATACCGGACTGTTGGTTATCCGTAAATATCATGAAGTCAACGGCCAGTCGCAACGCAACATCTGCCTGATTCCAGCTTCCGCACACGGCACCAACCCTGCCAGTGCGGTTATGGCGGGGCTTAAGGTCGTAGTCGTCTCTTGTGATGCTTGTGGCAATATTAGCCTAGACGATTTACATACTAAAGTCGCCGAACATCACGATACACTAGCGGCATTGATGATTACTTATCCTTCCACGCACGGTGTGTTTGAACTAACTTTCAGGGAAATCTGCAATATCATTCATCAGCACGGCGGTCAGGTATATCTGGACGGCGCCAATTTTAATGCGCTGGTAGGATTAAGCCGCCCCGGCAAAATCGGTGCTGATGTCGCCCACCTTAATATGCATAAAACATTCTGTATCCCGCATGGCGGTGGCGGCCCCGGTGTTGGTCCGATTGGTGTAGGGGCGCATTTAGCGCCGTTCCTGCCGGATCATCCCGTGGTGGAAGGCGTGAATCCGGCTAAAGGCAAGCATGGCACCATCGGCACAGTATCCGCCGCGCCTTGGGGTTCTGCCAGTATCTACACTATTTCTTGGGCTTATATTGCGATGATGGGCGCAGCCGGCCTAAAACGGGCGACATTGACTGCGATATTAAACGCTAACTATATCGCCAAACGCTTGGCATCCCATTACCCTATTTTATACACTGGCAAAAACGGCTGGGTTGCCCATGAGTGCATTATTGATTGCCGTGAATTCAAGAAGACCTGTAACATCACCGTGGAAGACATCGCCAAGCGCCTGATTGATTTCGGTTTCCATGCCCCCACCGTGGCCTTTCCCGTACCTGACACCCTGATGATCGAACCCACCGAAAGCGAGGATAAAGTAGAAATCGACCGTTTTTGCGATGCTTTAATTGCTATCCGCCAGGAAATCTCTGCCATTGAAAATGGCAGCGCCGATCCCGAAAATAACGTGCTGCACAATGCACCGCATACTCACCGCTTATTGTTTGAAGAATGGAGGTTTCCCTATTCCAAGCAGCAGGCCTTTTTTCCTAACAACAATCAGCATGACGATAAGTACTGGCCACCGGTTGGACGTATCGATAACGTTTATGGTGACCGTCATGTGGTTTGCACTTGCCCTCCCTTGGAGGATTACGGGTTATAAAATCAGCTAATTTCGGCAGATAAAATAAAATCTACCATGAACTAGCAAATGTTTTACTGCCATCATTTGTCGTGCAGTGTTAATTTTTTAGGCAACAAGTTAGGGTCATTAAATAATCGAAAATAATTGATACTTTTCGCTTGTTCAGCACTCAAACGTCAATGAGTATGGCTGTAAGGTCAAAAATGGGGGAACTATGATATACAAAGTCGAAGGCGACATCCTATTGAGCAAGGCACAAGCGATTGGTCATGCCGTTGGGATAAACGACCCTATGAATAAAGGCTTGGCATTGCAATTACGCAACAAGTATCCGTCTTTACAAAAAGACCTCAACCGCTGGTGCCATCAACATAATACATTACCGGGTGAAGCCTGGATGTGGGTTGGGCAAAATAACGTCCGTATCGTGAACCTAATCACCCATGAAAATAGAGAAAGCAACGATCATCACTATGGCAAAGCTACGCTAGGCAATATCAGGCACGCGTTAGGCGTATTAGTTAAAATGATAGCTTTTGAAAAACTAACGTCCATCGCTTTGCCTAAATTAGGAACCGGATTGGGTGATCTGGACTGGGATGATGTGTGGCCGTTAATTGAAAACAGCCTTGGCGGGCTTGATATTCCAGTCTACGTATACGTTGTTTATTATCCCGGCCAAACTGCTGATGAACCCGGTGTTTAAACAACCGTACTGCACGTTGCAAATACCCCACTAATTTCCAAACACTATACCAGTCAACAAGGCACGAATTGTATGTCTTGAGGACTTGGAGAAAAAGGGCGTATTCAAGCCTATCTCCTGAACTTACCCAAACCGTTTCTGCTCTTATGGAATGTGTCCAGACATCCGTGACCAACATGAATCGAGTCCTTTGGCAACCTTCGCCAGAACGTCAGGCTTACGCCAATATTACCCGCTTCATGAAATTGGTGGGAGAGCGCTATGGCGTTGCTGTTACCGAATATGCTGCCCTTTACCAATGGTCTATTGAAAATCCCGCCGCTTTTTGGGATTTGCTGTGGGATTTTGCAGGTATAAAGGCTGTCCAGAAAGGGAAAGTGGTTTTAGCGCATAAAGACAGAATGCCCGGAGCCCTTTGGTTTCCAGATGCACGGCTCAATTATGCGGAAAACCTACTAAAGCAACATGACAATCGTCGCTTTGCCATTAGTTTTCATAGCGAAAATGGCAAAATCCAGCAGCTTACTTATGGAGAACTTTATAGCCGTGTTTCCCAGCTTGCCCAGGCGTTGCGGAATGACGGCATCAAAGCTGGTGACAGAATAGCTGGCGTTTTGCCGAACCTTCCCGAAGCCATTATAGCCATGCTGGCAACCGCCAGCCTCGGTGCAATATGGAGTAGCTGTTCTCCGGATTTCGGTATTCCCGGTATCGTAGACCGTTTCAGCCAAATAGCTCCCAAAGTGTTGTTTGTATGCGATGGCTACACTTTTAACGGTAAGATATTTGATCGCCTGGACCAGGTTGAACCTTTGCTCAAGGCGCTGCCGTCAGTTCAAAAAACCGTGTTAATTCCTTATCTGCAAAGCGAATCGTTCAAGGTCAGTAATCAAGTATCGCTTTGGCAAGACTATCTGGCCGATCTTTCGGAAAACCAACCCATAGAGTTTATGCCAATGGCATTCGACAATCCCTTATTTATCCTTTATTCCTCCGGCACCACAGGGCCACCGAAATGCATTGTGCATAGTGTCGGCGGGACTTTGCTCCAGCACCTGAAGGAACACAAACTGCATGTGGATATCCATCCCGGTGACCGGCTGTTTTATTACACCACATGCGGCTGGATGATGTGGAACTGGCTGGCTTCCGCATTGGCATCAGGTGCGGAATTGGTGCTTTATGACGGCTCGCCGCTTTATCCCAAAGCTGATGCATTGTTTGACTTGATTGATGAACTTCAAATCAATATCTTTGGGGTTTCCGCCAAATATATCAACGCCATCAAAAAAGCTGCTCTTAGCCCTAAAAACACCCACAACCTGTCATCGCTCAATACCATATTATCCACCGGATCGCCCTTGATGCAGGAAGGCTTTGATTATGTGTACGAGTCGATCAAATCCGATGTTTGCCTGTCCTCCATTTCCGGCGGAACAGACATCATTTCCTGCTTTGTCCTCGGTTGCCCGATCCTGCCTGTACGCCGAAGTGAAATCCAGTGCCGTGGACTAGCGATGGACGTGGATGTTTATGACGAAAGTGGTAATTCGTTGCAAGGAGAAAAAGGCGAACTAGTCTGTAAATCGCCGTTTCCTTCCATGCCGATAGGTTTCTGGAATGACCCTGAGCAGAAACAGTATCATGCCGCCTATTTTGAAAAATATCCAGGAATTTGGTGGCACGGCGATTATGTGGCGTTGACAGAAAGCGGCGGAATGATTATTTATGGTCGCTCGGATGCTGTGCTTAACCCTGGCGGCATCAGGATCGGTACGGCAGAAATTTACCGACAAGTTGAGCAGATAGATGAAGTCCTGGAAAGCCTGGTGGTTGGGCAGGACATCGGGGGCGATTGCAGGATTATCTTATTCGTTATCCTGCGACAGGGAGTGGCGTTAACAGAGCAATTGAAGCTGAAGATCAATCAGCAGATCAGGCTGAACGCCTCCCCCCATCACGTTCCGGCAGAAATCCTGCAAGTAACCGATATTCCCCGCACCAAAAGCGGCAAAATTGCGGAACTGGCGGTACGCAATATCATCCATGGACTTCCGGTAAAAAATCGGGATGCTTTGGCTAATCCTGAAGCGTTGGAACAGTATAAGCTGATTAAAGAAGACCTCTAAATCTCCTCACCTTTATATGATTGCTTCATTGCGACCTATTCTACGCGACCTACGCTACTTACCGACTTATCCGACGTAGCGTTTTGTTAGCAGTGATATCTTGCAAGCCCCCAGATACATATTTGTGTAGCACACTCGCTACCAAGGACTGATAAGGCAATCCTTCTTCTAACGCTCGACGTTGCAATGCAGCCAAATCCCTGCTGGATATCCTGATATTAATACGCTTATCTTTCTTGAAAGTAGCTTCAGCAGATTGAACCAGAAGTTTTTTGCGTTCCTCCGTTAATACGGATTCAAACTCATCCACCTCAAACGCATCCAGCAACTCTTGCTCTTCTTGATCTAATTTCACATTACTCATGCTCACCTCGCAAATACTGTTTGGTCGCTTTACGACTGGGAATTATGGTTTTAAGAAAAATCTCGTTGGCTGTTTCAATA
>JABFSV010000155.1 GCA_013140405.1 Methyloglobulus sp.
CTGCAACTGATCCTTAAGCCGTTTTTTGTTATCGTCCTGCGTGTTAAATGTCATTGCCGGGTCGTTTTTATTCATCCTGAGTGTTTATACAAGGTGATCGGCTGCTATGCAAATCAGAGACGATCTTGATAAATTTCCACAGAGGATTCGTCACGTAAACGGCGTAGCCAAAGCTCCGTCTCTTCCTCTATTTTTCGTTTACGGATAATATCCCTGATCTGGTTTTTTTTGAAATCGCTCGTGTTATCCTTGCTTTCGCGCTCCAAAACCTGGATCAAGTGCCATCCGAACTGGGTTTGGACAGGCTCGCTGACTTCATTGATTGTTAGTTTATCCATCGCTTCCTGAAATGGCTTAACCAAATCATCAGGCCCAACCCAATCAAGCGAACCGCCTTTCAGCGCGGATCCTTTATCATCGGAATGAGAACGGGCAAGCGCAGCAAAATCATCGCCATCCGCAATCCGCTGCTTTAGGGCAAGCAAGCGCTTCTGGGCTTCGGCATCATCAATCAATTCATTGGTTTTGATCAGAATATGCCTAACCTTGGACTTGGTTATCATGTGGGCACCCACACCTTTCATCTCCAACATTTTTATTATGTGAAAACCGCTGGGGCTGCGTATTGGATCGGACACTTCGCCGTTAGCCATTTTACTGACCACATCAACAAACAAAGTGGGCACATCGCTCTTACTGCGCCAACCTAAGTCGCCACCTTTTAGTGCGTTGTCATCGTCGGATACGCTCATTGCCGTTTTGGTGAAATCCTGGCCGGAACGAAGCTCTTTCACGAGTTGGTCAACCTTACTTTTGGCTTTTTGGATAACATCCGCAGAAGCCCCTTCTTTGACAGCTATCAAGATATGCCCTAGATGATATTGGCCTAACCCCTCACCCGCCTTATCTTCGGTCTCAATAAAGTGCTCAATTTCCCTGTCTGTGACTTTAATGCGGTCACCTATTTCCTTGCCCCTAAGCTGGTTGATGACGATTTCATTACGCATATTGTCCAAAAAGCTCTGGTAAGTCATGCCTTGATTTTGCAACTCCTGCTTGAACTGCTCTAGCGTCATGTTGTTTCTTTGGGCAATATCAGTGGCAGAATTAGTGAGCATTTCCTCGCTAATGTTAATCCCAGCCCGTTCAGCCAACTGCTGCTGGAGCTTTTCAATAATTATTTTCTCCAGCACCTGTTTTTTTAATACATAATCAGGTGGCATTGCCGTATTGCTGGCTTGGATCTTTTGCACAATGGCTGCAACCTCGCGCTGTAGCTCACTCTCAAGAATTGGTTCATTTTCAACATTAGCGATCATCCTGTCCAACACTTCCGCACAAACATTTTGGCCAACAAGTATCAAGCCACACAGCAATATAAAACGTTTGATTATTTTTAATACTTTGAAATACATAATTATTCTGACTTCCGATAACCATAAATACTTTTTGAGAAGAAATCGTCCAGTTTTTCCCCAATACCCGTCAACCCTTTCAATTCGATTTGAAAAAATATCCCGGTCTGGCTGGTTGACTGGCCTGTAGGCAAAACAGTCGAATTAGCTGAGACATTATTGACGTACCGCCGCCCAATAATCCGAAAACGCCAACAGCAATTTTCTTTTTCAAACCCAAAAAACGCATCCTGGGTTCGATCATATAACAATGAATATTGCCAACGTCCGACGGCAAACCAATCATCGTATACAGGCCAACGAAATGAGACATCACTTTGGATAATGTCATTAAGCCGCACAATACGGGAATCATTTCTAAAGCCTTGAATCTGTTTTATAGTCAGGTCTGACGGTATTAGCGAGTTATCTTCCAAAGCGGCATCCAACGCATCCTGAATTACGGTGTTTTTCCTGTATGTGTAGCCAATATTGAAAATCTCACCAGGATCGTTAACGAAGTGGAGCGCTGCATTGCCTCTGACAATCTCGTTAATATCAGGATCCCATTGCATTCCGGTGTCTACGGAAAAATGCTGATTGATTTGGCTGCTTAGCTCAACCACCAAAGGCGAGAAAGTACTTGTTTGAACCGGACTTTCAAGAAAACTTTGGCCAATGCGTATCACTGGCGCAGTCACGTCACGGTCTTGAAAATAAATAATTTCACCCACACTTAACTTTAGTTTTTCCAAACCCGTCTTTGAATCAATTAGCTTTGTCGTTAAGGCAGGGGTAATTTGGTTGGCATCTTGAATCCTGTCGGTACCACTGAAGCGATTTTCCCTGAACAAACTGTTAAATTGAAAATCGTACAACGATGTATCAAATATAGGTATATCGCTTTGATTAACCTTAGGAATGTACAAGTAAAAAAGACGTGGCTCCAAGGTATGTAATAACGAATTTCCGCCAATATTGAGATCTTTCTCAAAAAATAGGCCACTATCTATTGATGCAATGGGGAGCGTTCGACCCACATTGGTATCTTTAAAGACTGAGTTTTCTGTGCTTATCAGGTATTGCGTATGCTGTAAGGAAAACTTAGGGGTCACATAAGCACTATCGGTTTTCAGCGGAAAACTGACTGAAGGCTTGACATTAAAGCGCTGTCCGTCGGGCAATGAACTGTCGTCATGTTGGAAATAGACGTACTCACTTTCCAGGGCGGTGTTGACGGGTACAGACTCAAACTCATGATCCAGGTTCAAATTGAGTTGCGGTAAGCGCCGATAAGGTCTTGACCTGCCTCTTAAGGCCTGGTCTATCGTTTGATAAGTTTCTACTCGACCTACTAAAGAGATACCATCATCGACGTAAGAAGCATCCGCGTAACTTTTGATGTTACTAAAATACGGAAAACTCAACGCATTTCCTAACTCAGAGAAATACTGCTTATCCGAAACAAGATTCAAGTCCAGATTTGAACTGATGTTGGGTGTAAATTGGGTGTTGTTCTTAATAGTCGCCAAATACCTTGGCTTGTCTAAGATAGTATCATTTGGCATATATTCAGCGCTGACTTGGCCTTTTGATTTCTCGGTGAGATACCGAAAATCACCTGCCAACAAGACACCCCTATTGCTGTAATAACGTGGACGCAAGGTCGCATCATAATTGGGTGCTATATTCCAATAAAACGGAGCAGAGAAGTTAAAGCCACCTTGTTGTGTCCTACCAAAAGTAGGCGCAAGAAAGCCCGTCTTTCTCCTGTCATCCAGAGGGAAAGAAAGATAAGGCGAATAAAAAACTGGCAAGCCTTTAAACTCAACCCAGGCATTTTTTGCAGAGCCAGTGCCTGTTTTTTTGTTCATTTTTAAATCACCGGCATGTACGACCCAATCTTGATTACCCGGCTCACAACTTGTGTAAGCGGCATCCTTATATCTTGATAAGGTCTTGCTGTCACGGTAGACCGCATTGGCTTTGCCCCTAATTGGGGTCGTCGGCGAAATAAACAGGGTATCGCGCAAACGAGCTTCATCACTGGCGAGCTTTAACGTCGCCGACTGGGTGTACAAAGACAGCTCATCTTCGCTGTAGAACACATTGCCATGCATATCCAGCTCTTCTGAAACCGAATCATAATTTGCCGAATTGGATGAAGCCTCTTGATCGGCCCGCTTCATCTCTACCCTACCCTGATAATTGCCAATTTCATTATCATAAATTTCGGCGGCATTGGAGTTCATATCCAGATTTGCTTTGTCCCGCTGGCTTTTATCAGGCACATAATATTTCTGCGTACCAAGCTGGATGGTGCAATTTCCCCAAGGATTGTTTTTAAAACGATCCCTCAAGGTATTAAAAATTTGTTCTTCTTTATTATCAAAAGCGGGATCGAGCAGGCTGAAGCCTTGTTCCCCAGCTTCCACAACGCGGGCTTCGCCTTTAGGATCCGCTCCCACTAACTGACAATTCCAGTTACCGTCTGCACCTTTAGTGTCGCAATTCCAGCCACGTTGCCTAGCATCATTAGTCACTGCTGGCTTGTTGCTTGCTGGAACCGGCTTTTGGTTTGCCGACAACACTGGTGGCGGCACTTCTGAAACGACTGGTGAATTTAAAGGCTTATCCGAAATAGGATTGGCAATGGGTACAGTTGGTTTTTCTACGGCACTTTCTTTTATTTCGGTGACAACTGGTTTCACCTCTTCGCTAGGCATAGCGCGGTAGGATTGTGCTTTTTCTGTAACCTCTGGCTTTTCTGGTTTAACGCGCTCGAACGGGGTAACGTCCGCCGCTCTATCGTTGACAGATTTTGGCGGCATCCCTTGGGCAATGGGTTTACCAAACGTCTTAGGAACTGGTTTGGACGGTTCACTAGCGGTAGCCGAAGCACCAACACAAACCCATTCCTTGGAATTTTTGTCTTGTTGGCAGTTCCAGTTGGCTTCATCAGCGAAGCTAATTGATGCAAATAATGATAAAAAATAAACCAGATACAATCGGGCTAGCATGAGCAATGGAAGATTAGTAGCTTAACGGGTCAAAAATCGAATAGAATGCCAGCGCGAATTCTACCTCAATTTGCCCCAGCTTTATAACTAATCTGCCCTCATCCTCATGATCCTTGAAGACTTCCGAAAAATAACGATGCTAGATTGGCTAGAAAGTGATCTGGCCTTAACTGTCAATCACTGCGAACCTGCGTCCAGTGATGCCAGCTTCCGACGTTATTTCAGGATTACCTTGCCAGACCAACAATTGATCGTTATGGATGCGCCGCCAGACAAGGAAAATATTGGGCAATTTATCAAAGTAGCCGAACTACTGAGGCTTACCAACGTCAATGTGCCAGCCATTTACCACCAAAACCTGGATGACGGCTTCCTGGTCTTAGAAGATTTTGGTTCGCATTCTTTTCTGGACAAACTGAACACTGACAATGCAACGACACTATATAGTCGCGCATTAGACAGCTTGTTAATGCTACAAACCAACACCGACATTAACACCTGTGCCCTGCCCCACTACGATGAAGCCTTGCTGCAAAGGGAACTTGGCATTTTTGAAGATTGGTTCATCAAGCAATCATTGAACATAGAAATTCCTGCCGCAATATGGAATAACGTCTGCAATATATTGGTCAAGTCTGCGCTGGAACAGCCTATTACTTGTGTACATCGGGACTACCATTCACGTAACCTGATGGTTTTGCAGGACAACTCAGTTGGCATTATCGACTTTCAGGATGCAGTTATTGGCCCAATCACTTACGATCTGGTGTCATTATTACGCGACTGTTATATAGCGCTGCCGCAAGACCAGATTGTGAAATGGACTTCCCAACACTACCAAAAACTCAAACAGGCAAATGTGATCGCATGTGAACTAACTGTATTTATGCGATGGTTTGATTTGATGGGACTGCAACGGCATCTGAAAGCCATCGGCATTTTTTCCAGGCTTAACCTTAGGGATGGCAAATCCGGTTATCTTAAGGACATCCCACGCACCTTGAATTATGTCATGGCACAAGCGCGGGTTTATCCAGAACTCGCTGAGTTCCATGATTTTTTACAGCAACACGTCTTGCCCGAATTTCCCTATCAGCACCCAGAAAGCCAATGAAAGCGATGATACTAGCCGCAGGTCGCGGCGAACGGATGCGGCCTTTGACCGACCATACCCCAAAACCGTTGTTGCCTGTCGCAGGCAAGCCCTTAATCGAACATACCATCAATCAATTGGTCTCGGCGGGGTTCACTGACATCGTCATCAACCATGCCCACCTAGGCCAACAGATAGAAGACAAGTTAAGCAATGGACATCATCTGGGCGCAAATATCAGCTATTCTCCAGAAGGCGATCAAGCGCTGGAAACCGCCGGAGGCATCATTAACGCTTTGCCGCTACTCGGAAAAGACGTATTTCTAGTCGTCAACGGCGATATTGCTACGGATTTTCCGTTTGCGGAGCTGAAAAAAATCAGAGTCGATTTAGCCCACATTGTGCTGATTGATAATCCGCCACACCATACACAGGGCGATTTTGCCCTGGACAACGCCGGCAACGTCACAGAAAACGAAAACCAGCGCTACACTTTCAGCGGCATCGGCTTATACCATCCAGACCTGTTCAGCAAAATACCGCCTGGAAAGAGCAAATTAGCGCCTTTACTACGCGAGGCTATTGCAGCAAAAAAAGCCACAGGCCAGCATTATTCAGGATTTTGGATGGACATTGGCACGCCAGAACGCTTGCAAGAGTTGGATGACCGTCTACGTAAGGTTTAAAAGATTTCCCACTTATTTACTAAAAGCGATAAATTTTCGGTAAGGCGAATCCTTCTGCCAAGTCAAACCTTCCATGAAATAGTGCATCAACGCCAGATAACCGAGAAAACCTAGCGTAATCACCTTATAAAACTCCACTCCCAACAAATAACGGGTTATAAAATTTACCGCATCATCGCCGTAAGCCAGTAATAAAAAAGTCAGAAAAAACGATATTACGGGCAGCACTATAAAAACGTGGAGATTACATCGGGCAGCATAACGGTAAATAAAATTCTGTGGCTGCCTATGGTGCTTATTGTAATCATGCGTGACATAAAAAACATACGCGGTGGCATCATGCACAAACCGTGGCACAAGCACCGCCATAAAGTAATGTTGCTGCTGGTATAGGTAAAAACTAGTGATGACCAGGAAAATATTAGACCAGTAAAACCATCTGCCGAAAGACGTGGTGACATAGTGCTGGCATACTACCGCCGCAACCAAAAGCATCAGGCATCCCACTGTAGCGGCATTTTTAACCCAAAAAACGTGTTCTGTTTCAAGGCTATTCCTCAAAAATATGCCCACATAGATCGCAACACCTGCCATCACGCTCAAGTACAGCAACAACTTAAACGCCCAATCAGGTAGCCCACAGAGCCCTCGCGCCACACCATATTGCTGTTTAAGTACGTGATGGATAGTCCAGGTTGCCACAACGATAAAAAGAACACGATAAGGCAACAATATATTGCCCAATATATAGGCGAAGGCAATGGCAACCGTCATCAGGATAATATGGCGTTTAAAGTGCTTCAAGTAATCTGCGTTACTCACCAGAACAATATTGCTGGCAATAATATGCGGCGTGCCAAACAAAACTTGGAACAAAACAAAATGAAATGGATTGCTCGGCAAGTTTTCTTTCAAGAAATCCTGCCAAAACCAGCTATCAAGGCTTTGCAGAATTAAACAAATAGGGATAATGCCGTACAGCCCTAACAACAGGCGAAAGGAGACCGCCTGTTTTTGGTCACATAAGGAATCGTGAATGGAAACGGACGACGCAGACATGGAACTTTACTCTTTATCTAGTTAAATTATTATTATGATTAAGATAAGGTTGCAATTAAACCAAAAATAAAGAATATTTCAAGTGGATTTTTTAGATTTTTTAACAAAAGATGGCTATGACATTCGACCTGCATCCGCAATTAGAAAGAGACTGCATTACTGTTGGGCGCTTAACCCTGTGCCGCTTGCTACTGATGAACGACAAACAGTTTCCCTGGTTCATCCTAGTGCCTGAAATAGAAGGGATAACGGAAATTTTCCAACTGGATAAGCAACAGCAAGGTTTGTTGATTGAAGAATCCAGCTTTCTTGCCGAACAGTTGAATATGCTTTACAAAGCCGACAAAATCAACATTGCCGCGATTGGTAATCTTGTCCCGCAACTCCATGTCCATCATGTTGTGCGGTATCGTTCCGATAAGGCGTGGCCTGCGCCAGTATGGGGAAAATTTGCCGCTATTCCTTATTCGGAACAGGAACTTGCGGATACTGTAAGTATAATGACTGATGCGCTTGATTTAAATGATTAAAGCTGTGGGATTGGATTATGACTGCATCCATGCAGTCATAATCCACCTTACAATCAAATTTCTACAGCCAGCATCTCGCAAAGTTTGTCAATGGCCCCTCGGTTCATTTGCACAAACAATTTACCGTTATCAATAAGCAAGTTTCGATAGTCAAAATCTAAATATAATTGACTAATTGCCTTAACAATAGCTTTGTTATCGTGGCATTGTATCGCCGCATTGTGCGCCAGTACTTTATGGGCGATTTCTTTAAAATTAGCCATATACGGGCCAAATAACACAGGTACACCTATGGCTGACGCTTCCAACAGGTTATGCCCTCCGACAGGTACCATGCTTCCGCCCACAAAAGCGACATCTGCCGCTGCGTACAGCATTTTCAATTCACCCATAGTATCGGCAAGGTAAATATCAGTATCCAGATTGCAGGGTTGTTTCAATGTGCGGTTAACAACAGACAACAAATTCTGGTTGCACAACAAACCAACATCGACAAAACGTTCAGGATGCCTAGGAACGATGACTAACAATAATTCGGGGATGTTTGGCTTAAGTTTTTTGTAGACATCAAAAAAAATCTGCTCTTCACCACTGTGTGTGCTGGCTGCCAGCCAAACAAAACGACCATCAAATAAAGTGGTTTTAAGTTGCTTTCCTTCAAAAATCACTTCTTCAGGTATTTCAAGATCAAACTTAATATTGCCAATTGTTGTCACCTGCTCGGTTTTTGCACCAATGGCAATAAACCGTTCGGCATCTTCTTGGGTTTGGGCGGCAATCTGTTTTACATTGGCAAGAACAGGATGGATTAATGCGGGGATTTTACGGTAACCCCTTGCTGATTTTTCAGATAATCGGGCATTGATGACATATAGCGGGATGTTGTTCTCACCACAACCAGCAAACAGGTTCGGCCAGAGTTCTGTTTCCATAATCACAGAAAGCACGGGCTTGAAGCAACGTATAAAACGTCCAACTGCGCCAGGCGTATCATAAGGCAGATAAACATGTTCAACGGTTTGCCCCAGCACCGCACGAACCCTCGCTGATCCTGTCGGCGTGGTGGTGGTAATTAAACATCTTGTTTGAGGAAACTGCGCCTGAAGCCGCCTGACCAAGGGAAATACAGCTTCTGCTTCACCGACGGAAACCGCGTGAAACCAGACAACATTTTGGGGATATTGCTTATCGTAACAAGCAAGACGTTCACGCCATCTTAGGCGGTAATCTGGTGCTTTGATACCACGCCAAAGCAGACGGAGCAAGATAAAGGGAATGATGAGGTAAAAAATAGCCGAATAAGCAGTTCTCATAAGGCTTTGGTTTTTTGACTTAAACAGGTTCAGGCTAACGTTTTACCAAAACGCTCGCCTGAAAATGAACCGCTAAAAACCTAGCAATTAGGCTTCAGGCGCAATCTTGATTGACATCGTTACAGTTACATCTGAGTGCAAGCTGACATCAATATCATAATCCCCGACGTGCCTGATGGTGCCATGCGGCAAACGGATTTGCTGTTTTTCAATAACACCACCCGCTTGGTTAATGGCTTCCGCAATATTATGGGTACCAACCGAACCGAACAAGCGTCCTTCATCACCCGCTTTGTGCGTGATGACGATTTGCAGTTTGCTCAGCTTTTCAGCATGTGATTGCGCGGCGCTTAGCTTATCTTCAGCTGCTTTTTCAAGTTCAGCCCGACGTGCTTCAAATTCAGCTATTTTCTTGGCGGTTGCAGGAACAGCTTTACCTTTTGGAACCAAGTAGTTTCTGCCATAACCAGCCTTAATGCTGACTTTATCACCCAGATTACCCAGGTTCGCTATTTTTTCAAGAAGAATGACTTCCATTTTTATCACCTCTCGGCTATTAACCGATTAACTGCCCTCAGGCATTCGTTTGATTCAAAGTTCTTTTTCGTATATCCAGCCATGTGTCGCTAAACCCGACTAAAGCAACGGGTATTAGGCTATGGGGTATAAAAAGCAGCGTAATGTAAAACATTGGCACCGCAAATTGGCCTATCTTCATTCTGGAAAACACGGTGTGTAACACAGCAGTTCCGATGAAAATATAAAGCACAAACATCAAAATAGTGGTGTTCCAGGCAATTTGGGACACTGCCCCAGAACTGACGACGGCAATGCCTATGATTGCAATGCATATGACACCCAGCCTTGGCTGCACTCTTAACCCCAAAAATTCTTGCTTAAAGCCGCCTGGGTTATAGAGTACGGATTGCCACCAGCGCCCTAAAAATAACCCCAGCAACATACCGAACACCGCACCAGCAGCCGCAATTCCGGTCATGTAAGGTGCCATAAGGTCTATCATCTGCTTGACATTATCAACAGGTGCGGTAGGTGGCACCATCTTCGGCATCACTTGTTTCCACATCGCAGCCGGATCTGTATTGAAGAGGTAGTAAGCAACAACGCCCACGATGCCAATCAAAACCGCGATTTCAACAGCCAGTGAAATATGCCGCCCTTCCCGAAGCACAATCGCAATTAGCCATACCGGCAACCACAGCACAAGCACATAAAGCAGGATAAACGTGTAAGGAACCTGTATTAAAGTTGCCAACACACCCGCTGCCAGGCTTGAAATAGCAAGGACAATAAAGCCTTCGTAAGCGCCTTTCCTGAGCGTTACTAAAGCGACAGCTCCAGAGCTAAAAATACTTAATGGTGCCAACATCAACGACAACATTGCCAACGTTGAAGCCAAAAGGATGGCTTCCAACCTGCCGCGCATGATGTAAGTCGCTAACCATTTCATCAGATTTTTAAGTATTACTTGTGTGCGTCGCAAAAAGGCAGTAAGGCAACCATACGCGCCCGTTTAATCGCCACACAAAGTGCCCTTTGATGTTTCGCGCTCGTGCCGGTAATTCTGCTGGGAACAATTTTGCCTGTTTCCGTGATGTAATCTTTCAACAAATCAATGTCTTTGTAGTCAATTTCCGTTCCACCTTCACCGAAACGGCTCAATTTTTTGCGTCTTATGTTACGTGCCATAAATATTCCTCGTTATCTCTTCAATTAAATGCGTTATTCAGGCTCAACTTCGTCTGCGTCCAGATCTTCTGCGATAAGATCGTCGAGATCAATTTCGCCATCGATAACTGCCGCTTCTGCTGCGACCGCCGCTTCTTTAGCCAACAAGCCCTTAGCACGGGCTTCTGCTGCTTTATTTTCTTCTGCAGTGGCGATAGCAACGGCAGAAACATCGGTAATCGCGGATTTTTGTAGGAGTGTCATGCTGCGTAAGATCGCATCATTGAAGCGAAAACCACTTTCTAGCTCGGCCAAGGTTGCTTGGTCACATTCAATGTTCATCAAAACATAATGGGCTTTGTGCATTTTCTTGATAGGGTAAGCCAAATGCCTACGACCCCAATCTTCCAGGCGGTGTATGGTGCCGGATGCAGTTTCAATAATCGACTTGTATCGGTCGATCATTGCCGGAACTTGTGCACTTTGGTCGGGGTGCACCAAAAAAACAATTTCATAATGTCGCATAATTTTCCTTACGGTTAAGGCCTCCCATCCTCTATGAGTGAAGATGATGAAGCAAGGCGGCGCTGTAAGCACCAATGAGAACCCAGCATTATAGCTTTATTTTATATGTTTTGAAAAGCAGCAGGGACTGTAAAGCCAAGAACACGCAAATAAATCAATATTTAGCTAGAAATAAACGGGAATTTTTTGGGGCAAAATACGCCATTTTTCAGCAACGAGAAACAGAAACCGTATCCTCTACGTCAACATGAGTTCCATGCAACCATTGCCTATAAATATTTGAACTGCCTACCGAAAAAAACCACGAACAGCAACAACGACGAAAACCAGCAGATCGCCAAAGCAAATACGTCATGACTGAAAAAATGGGCACCACGTATTTCCTGATTGATGCCAAAAATGAATCCTGCAACCAACCCAGCAGCAAGGCCGTAATACTTATACTCCGGCTTAACTAGCAAGAAGAAAAAATACAGGCTGACAAAAGTAAAACCCAATCCAGAATGCCCTGATGGAAAACAATGGCCGACACTCAAATTGGTATCAATGGGATCGAACAGCCTTACGTAAGGTTTAGCACCTCCAAACAGTTTCAAATCCCAAGGGCAATAAATATGAGTATGGCTTTTCAGGTAAGTGATGAACAGCGGCCCAGCCAAGCTCGCCAACACTAAAAAAGCCAAATGCCGGCGGTAAGCGTAAAAAGTGGAGCTTGCGCGGTATGATGCCAAACAAAGAAGCAGTAACCCAACGCCAATAGCGTAGACAAAATATCGCCCACCTTTATGCAAAACAGTTTGCGTAAGCCAGTGTTCCCGATAAGGCCATAAATGGAGTTTCGTGTTGTAAAAATAACTGGAAAACCAAACATCCAATTGCGTCAGTTCCAGTAACAGTACAACTGCAACCAAAATTGTGAGCGGCAATATAAAGTGATAGTAAATGAAACGTATTTTTTCGAGGGTGGGCTGGGTAGGCAAAACATATCCTTTATTTAACAAATATTAGCCAAGCGCTAAGATAATCCTTTAAGCTGCTTGGGCTTCGATAAAGTTAAGGGATCTCTGAACAAGTTGATCTCATTCATGGTTCGACAAGCTCACCACGAACGGAATCAACCACTTTCCGTTCGTCCTGAGCCTGTCGAAGGACTTAATCAGAGATTCCTTGAATCGAGCCGCGACAAGCAATGCTGCATTTTATCGCAACCCGCCAAATCCAGCTCCATCTATTTGCCCAAGTCTTGCTGTGTTTCTGGCGTATCTAAATCAATTCTTTAGTAGCTTGATAAGTCGCTTTGTGAGCAATTTCACACCCTCATCATTAATAAGTAGTTATACCTATTGAATAATTTGCATGAACTAATTTATGCTATAACCTTAAGAACATCTTAAACGCCTGTTTAGGGCATTAAATGAACTCAACCCCATAAAAGTAGTTCGATTTGGGTATATGTAGGCTACATATCACAAGACCAACTTGATGTTTTCGTCGCCTTAAAGAATATTACAATCAATTATCTGGAGGTAGCGCCATGAAATCTCGCAAGAATGTTGTATTTACCTGTGTATCAGTTGCTTGTTTATGCCTTAGTAGCAATGCTTTTGCCGAAAATTATCAAGAGGATATGCAAGCTAGGCTGAATGAGCAGGTCTTATCCAAGCCCTTCAATGTCCAGGATGATGCCACTTTAAGCAAATCGGTTGATGATGCGACTGAACGGGGAAAGCCATCCAAATCCAAGACCCAAGACGGGTATTACAGATACCAATACAATGGATACTATTATCCACATCAATATTTGTATAACGGATCCTACTATCCGCATCCTTACTCCTACTACAGACATTATGGGTATTGGTATTAAGAAAGCACCAATTAAAACAAAGATAAAACGGGTTCTTGACTATACTGGCTTTTGGCGAGCGACTCCGCTTTAGAGATAACAATTTAAACATCAACACATTGGGGGAAAAATGGGTATCGTGAGATTTAAAAAAATTCTGGCATTAGCAACAGTTCTTGTTTTTTTGACTGTCCTAGGTGGCTGTGCCGCCGTACATACATCAATTGCCAAAAAGGATCTGGATGTACAAACGAAAATGAGCGACACGGTCTTCCTGGATCCAGTCGGACCTGACAAAAAAATCATTTATGTGGATATTCGTAATACTTCTGACAAATCCAATTTTGATATACATGGCTCGATAGTGCGAAACCTCCAGGCCAAAGGTTACACGGTGACCAGCGATCCTGACAGAGCCCATTACTGGCTACGTGCCAACGTGCTGAGTGTCGATAAGGCCAGCCCAACTGCCGCTGAAAATGCACTCCATGCCGGCTATGGCGGCGCCCTGACTGGCGCGGCGGTCGGTGCTGCAACTGGAGCCGCATTAGGTGGCTGGGGCGGCGCAGGTATCGGCGGTTTGGCGGGCGCAGCGGCGTTCGGAATTGCCGAAACCGTGGCTGATGCAGCCGTACATGATGTCACTTACATGGCCATTACCGACATCGAAATCGCTGAAAAAGCAAAGAGTGGCGTAATTGTCCGCCAAGACAGCAAACAAGATGCCAAACAAGGCATAGGCGGCGGCAGGACACAAACTTCATCTGAAATCTCAGACAAAAAACAATACCGCATCCGAGTAGTCAGCACCGCAAACCAAGTCAACTTGGAATATCCGGAAGCAGCGCCACAATTAACCGAAGGGCTGACACGTTCGATTTCTGGCATTTTTTAGTCTGACAAACTTGATGGTGGATTCCCGACAAGAGACTGTGAAAGAACTAAATATTTGGGGAGTACAGGCCTAGGCTTGTACTCCACTTATTCCATAAAAATCAAAGTGATGAAAAAATACAACTCTGATATTGTGCATTTTTTTACAATACTTTCACAGATCTCGGCAAGGGAACCTGCCATTGTTTTTTCATCATCTATCGCAATTTGCTAAGACCTCAATCACGAGAGTATTTACCTAAGGAATCTATAAACAAGTTGATTCCGGTCATGGTTCGACAAGACTTCTCCTGAGCATAGCCGAAAGACTCACCACGAACGGAATGCCTTGCCGTGAACAAAATCGGTGTTGCCGTTCTTCCTCGACTGCATGGATGCAGGAGGTAGGAGGTAGGAGGTAGGAGGTAGGACACCAACAGTAGGCGCTTTAGGCGACGGATGGAGCAGTTGCCGAGAACCTGTCGAAGGACTTATTCAGAGTTTCCTTAACTAATCAGGTCATGGATAAAGAAATGGGCTATTAATTGCTGTAATAAACCATTTTGCAGTCTACTGTGGATTCAACTCATACACATATTATGTCAATCTAGCGAATTTTCTTTTATACTCTCGCGCTGTTTACTTGAGGACATAACATGGAAAAACCGTACATTTTACACATGCTGACCACGGCAAAAAACCTTAGCCCTTTTGATGTGAATATGGCGATGGATGCCGGTTGGGTATCTGCCGTACCTTATATCAATGTTGAACTGGGTGAAATTCAAGGTTTGGTTCAGGATGCCATTTTTTCCCGCAGTGCAAAAAACTTAAAGCGCACCGCCATTTTCATCGGTGGACGCGATACCAAACTGGCAATGGATATGCTGAAAACAGCTAAAAAATCCATGGTCCCTCCGTTTGAAGTGTCTGTCTTTGCTGATCCTAGCGGCGCATTTACCACCGCAGCGGGTATGATGGCTGCTGTCGAACGTGAATTAATGACAAAATTCAACACAACATTGGCTGGAAAAACCATGTTGGCGCTAGGTGGCACTGGCCCTGTTGGACAAGCAGCGGCGGTGATTGCAGCAAAAGCGGGTGCTAATGTGCGTATCATCGGTCGTCAGCTTGAAAAAGCGCAACAAGTCGCTGAAATGTGCAACAGTGAATTTGGCGAGGGTAAAATCAATATTACCGCTGGTGCGGATATAGAAAAAGGCCAATACATCAAGACAGCGGACATCGTCGTAGCAACTGGCGCGGCAGGCATTGAATTGTTGAGCGCTGAATTAGTGGCATCTGCACCTAAGTTGAAAGTTGCCGCCGATGTGAATGCTGTTCCTCCGGCTGGTATCGCGGGTGTTGATGCGTTCCAAAATGGCACTGCTATTGCCGGATCAAACAGTGGTGCAGTCGGAATTGGTGCGTTGGCGATAGGCAACATTAAATATCAGGCGCAAAATCGCTTATTAAAACAAATGATTGAGACCGATAAGCCCGTTTACCTGCATTTTGAACACGCATTTGAGGTTGCTAGAGCTTACATAAAATCGGCTTCATAATTTATATATACCCACCCCTTTAATAAAGAGAGACAGCCATGGAAAAACGCAGCATTTTGCACATGTTTGACCCTATGCCACATAACAGTCCATTTGATATCAATATGGCAATGGATGCTGATTTTGATGTCCTGATGCCGTACAACAACGTCAAGTTGGAAAATGTACATGGCTTGGTACAAGATGCTATTTTTTCACGAGGCCCAGCTGGCGTTAAGCGCACGGGAATATTCATCGGCGGACGCAACTTAGGCTTGGCAGTGGATATGATGGAAGCCGCTAAAAAAGCGATGGTTCCGCCGTTTGAGGTATCTGTTTTTGCCGATCCCAGCGGGGCATATACCACTGCCGCCGCACTGGTTGCCTCTGTGGAAAAACAACTCAAGGAAAAACATGGCAAAGAACTGAAAGACTGCCATGCAGTTGTCATCGGCGGCACAGGCGCAGTGGGCATAGCCACAGGCATAATTGCATCCCTGGCTGGTGCAGACATTACGCTGACAGATCATTTGTCAGTGGACACCGCACTGGCTGTCGCTAAAGAATACAACACCCGTTTTGGCTGCACACTGAAAGGATCGTATGCCAGCTCTGAAGCGGATAAAGCACGATTGGTGGCACATGCCGATATTGTTTTCTGCACGGCAAAGGCTGGCCTTCAAGTCTTAAATGCCGAGGTTTTGAGTGAAGCCACGCAACTTAAGGTGGCTGGCGATGTTAACGCCGTGCCGCCGCTAGGGATAGAAGGCATCAAACGCAGCGATATGGGCGCACCGTTAATTCACGCGGTGAATTCTAAAGGCGCAGTGGGCATTGGGGCGTTGGCTGTGGGTAACGTGAAGTACCAATTGCAAAACATTATGCTAAAACTAATGTTGGAAACTGACAAGCCTTTGTATCTTGATTTCAGGGATGCTTTCGATAAAGCGCGTGAGCTATAAATCGCAATCTAAGCAATTAGATTAAACGCCAAGGTCTTGTGGCCTAATAGAAAATCAAATCAGTCCTGCATCAATGTGACCGTATTTGACGGCCAACCTAGTCAATTCCACATCATTTTTAACCTGTAGTTTTTCGTAAAGACGGTAACGGTAAGTGTTCACCGTCTTATCACTTATCACCAGCATCTCAGCCATTTGCGGAATGGTTTTACCTTGCAAAATCAGTGTCACCACTTCCGCTTCCCGTTGGGAAAGTTTGGCAAAAGGTGATTCCATACTGCCAGGAAGCCCCTGAAGCGCCATGTTGTTCGCCACTTCAGTGCAAAGATAACGCTTTCCCATCATGACTTTTCTGATGGCGAGAACCATTTCCTCAACCGAAGAACCTTTGGAAACGAATCCCATGACCCCCAGTTTAAGCAATTGCTGCGGAATGGGGCCGTCATTTTGAACTGAGATGGCAATGATTTTTACCTCTGGATCATGCCTTAATATTCTCCGGCATGCTTCAACTCCCCCTATGCCGGGCATATTGACATCCATCATCACCACATCGGCAGACAAAGTAACCACTGCATTAACAGCCTCTTCGCCCGATTGCGCGACACCCACAACGACCATATCATCAGCCGCATTCAAAAGCGCGGCGATTCCTGTTCGCACAAGCTCATGATCATCAACAAGCAGTATACGGATCATACCCTAATTATTATAATAATTTTGTGAAACTCTAAGTTATTGACAAAGCTCTATTGTTATACCTAACCAAGAAGTCAGCCGCCGCAATTATACAGCTAAAATGCAATGATGCACCTGCTCGCTCTCATTCCAGTTTGAATTTTTAACGGAGCTTAACACCACTCTACCCCTAAGTAAGTAGAAAATTTTTGCTACCTATTGGCAGAAATTAGTTTATCCACGATTATCTAACATTCTTTTGCCATAATTTAATTAGATTAACTACACTTTACGTATAGAATTAAGCGGCTCGTATTTTGACCGTCAACCCCAACTAAAAAGGAGCAAAAGTGCAGCAAGAAGTATTCACAGGACTTAAAAAAATTCCTTTTTTGTCAGATTTATCTGATGAGGCATTAATTGCCCTAGCCGAAAAAGCCAAACCCGCAAAATTCCCCAAACAAGCAACTATCATCATGGAAGGGGATGAGACCAGCTCACTCTACATTATGCTTTCCGGCAAAGTGCGAGTATTTAGCAGTGATGATAAAAGCAAGGAAATTACTCTATTGATACAAGAACCCGGCTCTTATTTTGGCGAGCTAGCCCTACTCACCGACGAACCGAGATCAGCCTCCGTTGTGACTTTGGAAACAACAACTTGCGGGGTCATTTCAAAAAGTGATTTTATTAACTGGTTAAGGATACATCCTGATGTGGCTATCGCTTTGTTGGGCGTGTTATCAAAAAAAATCCGGCAGCTAACCGATAAAGTCCGGTTGATGGCATTATCGAATGTGTATGAACGGACAGTCAAAGCACTACAAGCAATGGTGGTAGTCGAGGGCAATGTCAGCATCATCCATAACCGCCCTACTCAACAGGATTTGGCTTCGATGGTCGGCGCTTCGAGGGAAATGGTCAATAAAATCATGCATGAACTGACTAAAGGTGGATACATTGAAGTTCAAGATAAGGCACTCATTATCAATAAAAAACTGCCTTCTTCATGGTGACATTCGCTAACAATCCAGGTACGGTTGTAACACCGCCCCGGATATTTAAAGACATTAACCGCCTGAGTTCGGCAAAACAAAATCATCCTTGGAAAGGTAAAGGATGGTGGTAGTTGAACCATCACTTTCATCGGTTTGATTAACCAGTATATTGGGCAGTTCTTCGCTTATTTTCATCGGAAATTCAGCAATTCTTGGTGCATTACTATTGGTATCATTGGCCAGTTCTACGCGGCACATGCTAGTCCGGCACTCCACATCAATAATGTTTTTAGAATCAACTTTATCGCTAGCCAATGCTTGTTGTATCAAGCCTTTCGCTTTTGTAGACCAATCCGGGTCAGTGGTTTGTTGGCGAAATCCTGCTTCTAATGCCTCTCCTTGTTTCTGGAGGCGTTCTTCCTCTTTTACACGTATTTCGGTTAAGGCTTGTGCATCTGTAGCAGCGTCTTGCTCGGAAACTTTGGCAGAACTTACTTGCGCCAAATGTTTTGTTTGCAACTCCGCCCGCAGTGATGTGAGATCAGCCCTGAGTTGAGAAACTTCTTTTCCCAAGGCTGTCAAACTTTCCCTAAACTCACCGTCCTTGGTGTCATCCTTGACGGCAAGCCCATGAACTGCTGGTTTTTCATCTATCGGCGAAGACAGTTCGGTGCTGTGAATTTCGGCTTGGTTAGTTTCACTAGTCAGGGCAACATAAGTCACCGCAGGCACTATCACAGCACTGCCAATAAGAAATACATGGAAAAGTTTCATGGGCTTGCTCCTTTGTTTACATTACTTAACAATTACTTGTTGCTTAGAAATTAGATTCAATAGCGACGACTTTGCCACCATAACTTGCCGGCAAAGTACATACCACACTGTGGTTAGAGTAAGTATTGGCAGGCACTGTGCCTATATAAGTAAATTTAGTTGTGGGCGGCATCCATACTGTTTTCGAACCCAAATAGACATCACTATAACTATAGCTATACAAGGTACAATAAAATCCAACTGTGTTGTTATGGTCTACGTAAACATAACCTGTTGATTGTCCCGATGTATGGGTAACAGCCAGTGGACAAACGACAGTTTTAGCGCTCGTTGAACTATTTCTAATCCCATCCGCGTAATAAATCGGAAGATTTGCTTCCCCTGGATTCCAGTGTTGACATATGGAAGCATTATGGATTGCGGGGGCCGCCAATACGTTGCTGCTTGGAACTAAAACAGCAGCCAGGCTAGCTGCCAAGGTTAAGCCTAAAGTGATTGATGTTTTCATTTTTTATCTCCAAATGGTTAGTTTTCAAATGGCTCATGGAATGTTAAATAATTCCCAAACCTTTGTAGTTCACATCGGGAGATGGTTTTTGCTAAATTTCAACAGTAATCATGTTTTCCCGACGTGGCTTAATATTAAACATGTGGATGAATTCAATCTGTGAGGTTTTGCACAGGCAGGATGTGGATTATTGCCAGAAAATTATTTTATTCTCGACTAGATATTCGGGCAGATTTAGTTATGGAAAAGCTGAGTTCCGCGTCAAAAACAATAATTGTTGTTATTTTTCATATCTTATTTCTATGTCTCTTGTAAAAAAGACTCTTCTTCGCTGAGTTTAGGCAATCAAACCCTATGCCTGATCATAAGCACTATAGGTATTTGTACGTATAGACAGCTCAAATTTAAGATTGATAATGGTACTAATGGAGTTAAGTTATTTTGCCCAAAGAATGTGAGGGTATTTACCACTGAACCACTCAGCACTAAAAACCTAAAAAGTGAATCTAGCCATGAACAGAATTGCAATAGTTGAAGATCTAGCGATTGTCCGGGAGGGTTTACGGGTGCTGCTGACTAAAGAGCCAGGATTTTCAGTTACCCATTCCCCAAATCCTATTGCCCTTTTCAGGGAATCTTGGACGACTCCCCCAGATTTAGTCATCATGGATAAAGTAATGACTGGCATGAACGGTGTTGAGGCCATCCAAGAAATAAAGAAACGCTGGAACAACACCAAAGTGTTGATATTTACTGCAAAATATGGCGAAGAAAATATTGTGAGGGCATTTCAGGCAGGTGCTAACGGTTATCTTTTGAACAACGCAGACCCCGATGAACTATTGTTTGCAGTCACTCATTTACTTGCGGGGTATTACTACATCTCTCCGGCAATATTGCCCACTGTCATACAGGGATATTGCCGGATAGAAAAAACTGAAATTGATAACGTCTCCGGTTATAAGCTGTCTACCCGTGAAAGGGAGTTGTTGAAATTAATTGCTGAAGGCAACAAGAATAAAACCATTGCCAACATTCTCTGCATCAGCTTAAAAACAGTCGAGACGCATCGCTATAACCTGATGAAAAAACTGGATATACACAATGTTGCCGACTTGACTGTCTTTGCTAACCGAGTAGGTATGATCTGACAAAAAACACTTAGGAACGATCTGTATTAAGCAAAAGGATTCACAAGTACGATGGTTTCATCCCTTTCCGCCCCAGTGGAAAGTATAGTTACATTCACACCGACCAATTCCTCTAGCCTTCTAATATAGGCTCTAGCATTTTCAGGTAAGGCATCATAGTCGGTGACTCCGGCAGTCGTACCAGACCATCCTGGCATTTCTTCGATAATGGCTTCACATTGCTGGTATTGCTCAGCACCTAAAGGGGCGGTATCGGTCATTTTTCCGTTCAGTTTATAACCAGTACAAATACCAATCATAGGCAAGCCATCCAGCACGTCCAGCTTAGTCAGGCAGATTCCGCTGAGGCTGTTGAGCTTAGCTGATTTACGCATGGCGACTGCATCAAACCAGCCAGTACGGCGTTTACGACCTGTGGTCGCACCAAATTCATGGCCAACAGTACCCAAATGTTCGCCGTTAGCATCGTGCAATTCGGACGGAAATGGCCCGTTACCGACGCGGGTTGAATAGGCTTTGGTTATGCCTAACACATAATCCAGGTCGAGTGGCCCTATACCGCTGCCGGTTGCCGCACCTCCCGCTGTGGTGCTGGATGAGGTGACATAGGGAAACGTGCCGTGGTCAATATCCAGTAGCGCACCTTGAGCACCTTCGAACAACAGGTTTTTTCCTTGCGCTTGGTAGGTGTATAAGGCTTCGCTGACATCGGTCAGCATCGGCTTAACTTGCTCGCCTAGCTTGAGTGCTTCATCCAAGGTCTGTTGATAATCAACGGCTTCGGCTTGGTAGTAACCGGTTAGCATAAAGTTATGGTAATCCAGCAACTCTTTCAGCTTTTCCGCAAAAATCGCAGGATTCAGCAAATCCCCTGCCCTTAAGCCACGCCGTCCTGCCTTATCTTCATAAGCGGGGCCGATGCCGCGCCCAGTGGTGCCGATGGCTTTATTGCCCCTGGCTTTTTCGCGGGCTTTATCGACCGCAACATGGACAGGTAAGATTAAGGTACAGGCTTCACTGATGAGCAAACGGTTTTTGACCTGAATCCCGGCGCTTTCCAGAAACTCAATCTCTTCCATCAAGGCATTCAAGGATAACACGACACCGTTGCCTATCATACATTGGACGTTCTCCCGCAAAATGCCAGATGGTATCAGGTGCAGGACGGTTTTCTTGCCTTTGATAACCAAGGTGTGGCCGGCATTATGTCCGCCCTGAAAACGAACCACGGCATGCACTTGCTCGGTCAACAAATCCACCAGTTTGCCCTTGCCTTCGTCACCCCATTGGGTACCAATAATTACGACATTTTTTCCCATTTTTATCCCAAACTTAATCGTTTAATTTTCTGATTACCCAGTTTTGGTTGTCCAACGCCAAAACAGCCGTACAACCCATTTCTTCCGCTGTGCCTATTTGTCCTGGCAATTGCTGGATCACACAATGGCCTTGAACGCGCAAACCCCTAATTTTTTCATTTAGCAAACTATCGTCCAGCTTAATGCCTCCAAAGCAGGGCGCAAATATGCGTTGAATTCGCTCATCTTGGGCAGCTTGCTTACCTTGCAACGCCAACAATTTGAGATCGGCACTGAAACCCGTTGCCGGACGCGCACGACCAAATACGGCACCAATATTGTCATAACGCCCACCGCGTGCAATTTCCCTGCCGATTGTGGGTACAAACGCCGCAAAAACCACTCCGGTATGGTAATGATAACCACGCAATTCAGCCACATCAAAACTGATAGGCAAGTTTGGAAAACGGTTAGCCAGTTGTTCAGCTACGGCTTCCAGGTTAGCCAATGCTTGTTTCACTTGTTCGTCAGCTTTCGCCAATACCAATCGTGCTTTGCTAATTATATCTTTGCCACCATTCAACTCAGGTAACTTTAACAGCATCGCTTTAACATCTTCGTTAATGGCAAGGCTGGACATCAATTCCTCAAGCTCAGGCTTGGCCTTGCGTTGCAGGACATCGAACAAAGTGCCTTCAGTCGCTTGATCGAGTCCAGCTTGCCAGGACAGCGCACGAAATATGCCGACATGTCCCAGGTCGAGATGCACATCCAGCAAACCCGATTGTGCCAGCATTTCCAGCATCAAGCAGATCACTTCAACATCGCTTTCAATTCCGCCATGACCATACAGCTCCGCACCGACCTGCATAGGGCTACGGGTTTTTTCCAAAGGATCACCCCGTGTGTGCAGGACTGTACCTACGTAACACAAGCGGGTTGGCCATTCATGCTTGAGATGGTGGGCATCCATCCTGGCGACTTGAGGTGTCATGTCTGCCCTGAAGCCCAGCGTTTCACCGCTGATTTGGTCGGTCAGCTTAAAAGTTTGAAGATCCAGGTCATGTCCTGAACCGGTCAGCAATGAGTCAATAAAATCAATCATCGGGGGGATGACCAGTTCGTAACCCCAGCACACGAATAGCTGGAGTATAGTCTGGCGTAAGTTTTCAAGACACCTTGCCTCTTGGGGCAAAGCCTCTCCTATGCCTTCGGGCAATAGCCAGGAATCTTTTTGTTGCATATTTTCAGTGCCTACTCAAACAAAACGCCCCACAAGGAGCGTTTTTATTTTAACTGATGTGAGCTTTTTACTACGCTTAAACAGCGCGAACAATCAGCCCACAAACAGAGATTAACTTTTATTGTTTCTAATTAGCCTATTTTCCAGCACCCTGATTTTTAAAGTACTTGAAAAAATCTGAATCTGGATCTAGCACCATCATACTGCCTGAGCTTGAAAAAGTCTTTTTATACGCGTTTAAACTGCGTGTAAAGGCAAAAAATTCAGCATCAGCGCCATAAGCGTTAGCATAAACTTCCGTCGATTTTGCGTCACCTTCACCTCGTAATTTTTCAGCATCGCGAAAAGCATTAGCTAAGGTAACGACGCGCTGCCTGTCGGCATCGGCTCGGATCTTTTCAGACGCTTCTGAACCCTGCGAACGGAATTCCCGTGCAACACGCTCACGTTCCGCTTCCATTCTGCGGAATACTGAACTACTGACTTCTTCAGGTAAATCAATGCGCTTTACCCTGACATCAACAATTTCCATACCCAGATTAGCAGCGAGGGGTTTTGAGTTTTTGATCAAAATATCCCGTATTGCCTGCCGGTCTGTTGACACTAATTGCTTGATGTTGCGCTTACCAAACTCACCGCGAAAAGCATCCTTAATAATTTGGTCTAAACGCAAATTAGCTTGACCTATATCACCGGAAACAACGGTATAAAACTTGTTAACATCGCCGATGCGCCATTTAACAAAAGAATCAACAATCACGTTTTTCTTTTCAGCCGTTAAAAACCGCTCAGGTTTTGAATCCATAGTTTGGATACGGGCATCAAATTTCTTGATGTTATTAACGAATGGCCACTTTACGTGCAATCCTGGTTCGTAATCCGATTTTTGGATTTGTCCTAGCTGAAATTTAATGGCTTTTTCTGTCTGTCCCACAGTGAAAACGCACATCATGGTAATAACCACCAATGCGCCAACACCTATCGCTATTTTATTTTCTAACATTATCGTCCCCTTCCTTCACGGCCACGAGCTGACGGCCTATCAATCACTTGCTGCTGCTGTTGGTCTAACAGTGTATGTTTCGGTGATCGACGATCTATTTCAGGCTGCGAGGTGACCTCTTCGGGCTGAACCATTACTTGCTTCTGCTGAATCATTTTGTCCAAAGGCAAATACATCATGTTATTACCACCTTTTACATCAATCATGATTGCATTGGACTCAGACATGACTGTTTCCATAGCCTCAAGATAAAGACGTTTTCTGGTTACTTCGGGCGCTTTTTTGTATTCAGCCACTAATTTGGAGAAACGATTGGTTTCACCTTCTGCCTGGGCTATCACTTGCTCTTTGTAACCTTCGGCTTCTTGCATCTTTCTTGCCGCCGCACCACGCGCTTTTGGCACTACATCATTAGCGTAGGCTTCTGCTTCGTTGATAAACCGTTGTTGGTCTTCGCGCGCCTTAATAGCATCTTCGAAGGCATTTTGGACTTGCTCAGGCGGCTGGGCATCTTGAAGGTTCACACTGGTGATTTGTATGCCGGCATTATAAGCATCCATCACTTCCTGAATCTCTTTTTTGGCTTGGGCTACCACTTCGCTCCGCCCTTCAGTCAAAACAAAATCCATCATGCTCCCACCGATCACCCCACGTAAGGCACTTTCCGTAACCTGCTTCAAGGTGGCTTCGGGATCGGCAATATTGAAGAGCAGCGCTTTAGCATCCTTAACTTGGTACTGTACTGCCAACTGGACATCGATATAGTTTTCATCTTTGGTCAGCATCAAGGCTTCTTTGGGAACCGATACTGTTCCTTGCGCCTGACCATTGCCACCTGACCGATAACCAACCTCAATGTACCGTTGTTGTTGCACATTAATTTTTTCTACCTGCTCAATAGGAGCCGGCAAATGCCAATTTAGACCCGAATCTGTTGTTCTGGTGTATTTGCCAAACTGGGTTTCAACACCTTGCACGCCTTCGTCAATGATGTAAAAACCGCTCAACATCCAGAGAACCAGGACAGCAACTGCAATAAATCCGATATTTTTCATTGCGTTTCCAGATGAGAAAACGCCTGGAGACCCGCCACCACCTCCGCTTTTACCACCGCCAAAGATATTGCTTAGTTTTTCTTGCAATGACCTTATTGCTTCATCTAAATCCGGCGGCCCTTTTTGATCCCCTCGACCGCTCCAAGGATCTTTTTTGTCACCACCTGGCTCATTCCACGACATATTTATGCTCCGTATTGGATTATTTATTATCTTTCACTCAGGATGTTTTTATTTTAACCATCAATCAACATCGCTGGGGTGTGACTTCTGCAATCCCGACATTGTATCGTAATTAAGCAAATTCTCATTGCTAAAGTTCCAGAAGGTTAGGCATCTAACAACCCTGGCTAAAGCGGAAGATGGCAAAGTCACGGCTAGTTTTTACAGTATTTCTTCGGTTTTGATTGCGTCCAACAGACCTAGGTATTTGTTATCTATCTCAATTGTTAAATCGCTACCACCCGAATCATTAATATGCTCGTCAATTATTTTTGTGCAAGTAAATAATTTGGCACGGATTTGACCTTGGTCTGGCCTTAGATAGCATTTTTTCTTACTTTTTGAATTTGCAAATTGTTCCGCCAACACATTCATCAGCAGGTCAATCCCCTGTCCTGTTTCAGCGGATAACCAAACCCTAACCGGATTGCCTTCATCATCCCGGTCTATTTTGGGCTGCCTGTCATCCAACAAATCAATTTTGTTGAATACTTCAATACATTTAATTTTATCCGCGCCAATGTCACCTAACACCTGGTTGACTTCTTTAATGATGCCGTCCCGATTCTCAGAATTAACATCAACCACATGCAGCAATAAATCCGCTTCACTGGCTTCCTGCAAGGTGGATTTGAAAGAAGCCACTAATTCATGCGGCAAATGACGGATAAAACCTACCGTATCAGCTAACACAATGTCGTTATTATTGGGCAATCGGCAACTGCGTAGCGTAGGGTCTAAGGTTGCAAATAACTGGTCAGCGGAATACGTATCCGCGCCAGTCAAGCGATTGAATAAGGTGGATTTGCCGGCGTTGGTATAACCAACTAAAGATACCGATGGAATTTCGGCTTTCTTGCGTTTACTCCGGCCTTGATGGCGTTGCTTATCAACTTTTTCCAAGCGTTTTTGGATTTGTTTGATACGCACCGCAACCAGTCGCCTATCGGTTTCTAACTGAGTTTCACCAGGGCCGCGCATACCAATGCCGCCTTTTTGCCGCTCCAAATGTGTCCAACCCCTGACCAAACGGGTGGAAAGGTGCTTTAATTGCGCCAGTTCAACTTGTAATTTGCCTTCAAACGACTTTGCCCTTTGTGCAAATATGTCCAGGATAAGGCCATTCCTATCGACTACACGAACACCGAGAAACTTCTCAAGATTGCGCTCCTGACTGGGTGATAAGGCATGATTGAACAAGACAATATCAGCAGAATAAGCCTCAACCTCGCTTTTTATCTCGTCCAGTTTTCCGGTGCCGACAAAGTATTTAGCATCAGGGCTTTTTCGGCTGCCAGTCACGACATGAACCGGATTCGTTCCAGCCGATTTTGCCAGCTCTTTTAATTCCTGAAGGTCTTCACGGAGGGCATGTAGCGTCAGATGAACAAGTACCGCCCGCTCACCCGAATCCGGGCGGTCAAACAACTAGCCACCTCATCACCGTCTTGATAGCAAACCCTGAGCCTTTACTGACAACTACAATAACAGACAGAGTTATTCCTCAGTACTTGGTTCATCGTCGCGTGTCATCTTGACGTTTTTGCCTGGAACTATCGTTGAGATCGCATGTTTGTACACCATCTGGCTAACAGTATTTTTTAGCATAATGACATACTGGTCGAAAGAATCTACCTTGCCTTGCAATTTAATCCCGTTGACCAGGAATATAGAGACGGGGGTATGTTCTTTTCTGAGAGCATTAAGGAAATTATCCTGTAAGTTTTGACCTTTCGACATCCGATTTCTCCTTATATTTATTATTAATGATTAGCATACAAGCATTTCCACATGCCTGCCGGTCGAACAGCCACATTGTTAACATTATCCAGTGGTACTAGAAAATTAAAGATACCCGCTATTTCAGCTTGGCAGCTTTACGGCAATGAGCAATCCTAAACAAAAGCCTTGATTGCTGATTAACGGCAAAGTTCAATTATGTATCCATTTTTTACAATAGCAAGGGTTAATTATGACTCGCTTTGTAAAAAATTTTCAACCACTTCTGTAAAAACTTCTGGCTGCTGGACGTGCAACCAATGCCCTGCCTTAGCAATTGTTTTAAAAATGGCATTTGGAAACAATGTTGACGTATCATCCTGGGTAACATAAGCCGAATCCGCACCCGCAATAAACAACGTATCTCCTTGATTAGCTATCAGATGATGCGTTGCCGGAAAAGCGGCGATATTCGGTGCCATCTGAAAAAAAACATCCAAGTCAACACGCCACTTATAGCACCCATTATCCAAGGCCAGATTCTGCAACAAAAATTGCCGATAATCCAGTTCAGGTATGCGTTCGGCAAGCATTTCTTCGGCTTGTTTACGGTTATGGATTGCATCCAAAGGTAATTCAATTAATGCGCGAATGGTATTATCAAAACTGTGGGTGTAACTTTTTGGTGCAATATCAACCACAAGCAACTTGTTCGTACGCTCAGGATGATTCAAAGCCAGCCACATGGCAATCTTGCCGCCCATACTATGCCCCATGATATGGGCGGCTGAAAGCGCATGAGCATCCATAAACCGCAACACATCGGCGGTCATACTTGGATAATCCATTAACACATGGTGTGGTGACAGGCCATGATTACGCATATCCAACACATAAACATGAAACGAAGCTGAAAGCTTCTCGGCTATTTTTCGCCAATTACGCGACGAAGCAAAAAAGCCATGCAGGATGATTAGCGGAACCAGGTTGTCTTTACCCAATTCCTCATAAACCAATTCGACGGATTCCATCAGGCAAAAGCTGTAATGTTATTATTTGGGCATAAAAAAGGCTGTCAAATGACAGCCTTAGTATATGGCGTCCCCAAGGGGGTTCGAACCCCTGTTACCGCCGTGAAAGGGCAGTGTCCTAGGCCGCTAGACGATGGGGACTAAACTCGTTTAGTCTATTTTAAAACTTTCTTTTTTGGTGGAGCCAAGCGGGATCGAACCGCTGACCTCTTGCATGCCATGCAAGCGCTCTCCCAGCTGAGCTATGGCCCCTCAACTCAGACCGCGCATTCTACAACAATTACCGTTTATGTCCAGAACTAATTTAAGCCTTGAACGTATTTTATTGCCTTTTCCAACCTTGCCAAAGTGGTTTTTTTACCGAGCAAAGACAAGGTAAGGTCTATAGATGGCGACATTGCCGACCCACACACCGCCACCCGTAAAGGCTGTGCGACTTTGCCTAACCCCAAGGCCATTTTTTCTGCCAGATTGATAACGGTCGCGTGTAACGCTTCACGATCCCAGTCTTGCAACTGTGAAAATTCGTCATGAAGATTAGTTAGCACCAAATCAGATCCCGCCGTAAAATTCTTTTTTGCGGCTTTTTCATCGTAAGCATCGAAATCTTGATAAAAATAAACACTCGCTGCCGCCATTTCGACCAGCGTTTTACAGCGTTCCCTCTGCGCTAAGACCACATCGACAAGATCAGGCCCCTGAGCTAGATCAATACCGCGTTGCTCAAAATGCCATACCAAATGCTTGGCTACATGAGCAGGGTCACTGTTCATGATGTAATGATGATTCAGCCACAACAATTTTTCCATGTTGAAAGCAGAAGCCGATACATTGATGGCTTCCAAACTGAAATTGGCAATCATCTCATCAATCGAAAAGATTTCCTGATCGCCATGCGACCAGCCTAGGCGCACCAAATAATTCAACAAGGCTTCAGGCAGATACCCTTCATCACGGAACTGCATCACACTCACCGCACCATGCCGTTTGGACAATCGTGCGCCATCAGAACCCAATATCATCGGTAAATGCGCGTAGCTGGGCAATTCCGCCCCCAAAGCATTGAGGATGTTGATTTGCCTCGGCGTGTTATTCACATGGTCATCACCGCGAACAACATGGGTGATGTGCATATCCATATCATCCACCACCACCGTTAAATTATACGTAGGTGAACCATCCGTCCTAGCAATAATGAGATCATCCAGCTCCTTGTTGGCAACCGTAATATCGCCTTTTACCAAATCATTAATCGTGACTGCTCCATCCACAGGGTTTTTAAAGCGCACCACAAATTCCTTACCCGGTTGCAGTTCGGTCAAATGACGGCATTTGCCGTTGTAACGCGGCTTCTCCTTGTTCGCCATTTGCTGTTCGCGTAGCTGCTCCAAATCTTCTTTGCTGCAATAACAACGGTAAGCATCACCCTGATCCAGCAATTGTTGGATCACTTCCTTGTAACGCTCAAAGTGCTGGGTTTGGTAATAAGGCCCTTCGTCATAGGTCAAGCCCAACCAATCCATGCCTTGCAAAATGGCATCGACCGATTCCTGGGTTGAGCGTTCGAGATCGGTATCTTCAATCCTTAAGATGAATTTTCCTTGATGTTTACGGGCATACAGCCAAGAAAACAGCGCGGTACGTGCGCCGCCTACGTGGAGGTAGCCCGTGGGACTGGGGGCGAAGCGGGTTCTAACTGTCATTTATTGTATTTTTTCTGAGAATGGTTAAGTATGAGAGTGTATTGAACAAAGTAAAGCCGCCGTTCGTCTTTATAACCAAAGGTCACAAGTGCTCATCGGGTGCTGAGCCCGTACCACAGGCACTCCCTTTGGTCGTCGAAGGACTTAGCCAGAACTACCTTAGCTATGCTCCGTCAGCCGTCCTTCTACATATTTATGCAAGAGACTTGAAATAAGCGTTTGATAAGGCAAACCCTCGCTCAAGGCACGTTTTTGCAGTAAGCGTAAATCTTTGGATGAAATGCGTATATTAATCCGGCTGTCCTTTTGAAATGTCGCCGCCGCATAATCTTTATGCCGTTCAAGCTCGGCCTTAAGCCCTGGAACCCGCGTGAGAATGCCCGCATCAAAATCATCTAACAGTGCTTGCTCTTCAGGATCAAGTTTTTTCATTGTGGTCACCTACATAAAGTTTTGTGGCTTTGCGGCTGGGGATGATAGTTTTTAGAAAAATTTCCACGTCCGATTCAACGAACGACACCAAATAGGCATAGCCCTCTATCAGAACAACCGAGATTTTTTGGATTGAATAACGCTCTTTGTTAGGATGCTCCAAAACATCAACCTCATCACCCGCCTCAATGTGAAACACCACATCCTCAAAACCAATGTTACGCTCTTTTTTGAGCATCTTGTTCTTTTCAGGATTCCAAGTGTAGTGCTTCATGCAGAGGATAATAGCATACGATGTGTGCTTTGTGTACTCAACCGGAACATGAAAATAGCTTGTGGGTGAGCTTGCGTTTATGCCCTTTAGGTAAACCCCAACAAAATGGGATCAAAAACGTCGGGGTTGTACCTTTTATGCCCCATGGGTACACCACCAACCTACAAATACCCAACATACGGGATACAACTAACCCACCGTACGCAGTACAACTCTTATAGTTCTGATTTTTTAGATTTAGAGATTTTCTTTTTTGGCGAATCAAGCTTTTTCATTTCTTTATTTGCTGACTTGATTAATTTTTTAACTGATGAAATATCTCCTTCAAGGGGTAAATCTTCTGGAGCTACTCCAGATGACCTTAGCATAATATCCCTAACCTCTTTGCCGACTTCTTTCGCTGTAGTTGCTGATTGATTAATGCCTTTAACATCATTTTTTTTCATCCTTTCTGCTGTTTGTGTAACACGGAAGGTATTCGCCGCAAGCTCTGTAATTCCCATAAAATCATATAATGTCTTACTGGAATTAGCTCCTTTGTAATCTTGAAGGCTTTTTAAAGACATGTTGTACATACCGCGAAAACCAGCGTCTTTAAATATTCCATATTCACCATTTTGGATACCTGCCGATTTAGCAATAGCCCCCTGCGTCAGAATAGTTGTCGTCTCAAATTTTTAAAGAAAATAAAATTTGAGCTTAGAGATGAAAACGTATACAAGGTATTCTGAAGACTTTAAAGAGCAAGCGCTGGTAAAGGTTTACAA
>JABFSV010000485.1 GCA_013140405.1 Methyloglobulus sp.
ATTATCGGCTGGGTTGTTTTATTGAAACGCCTTTGGAAACTGCCTCGGGTTAATGACCAACTCAACTTCTATCTTCCCGACGCTCGTTTGGGCATTTATGCATACTGATTTACTGAGTAGACTCTAAGTAGTTCCTTCAATTCCATTACGAGACTACGTTTAAAGACGCTTGCTTATTGTGATTATGCAGCACAAGTACCTGACAACTTGCCATGAAATAAATCGACAGCCATAACCAAATCCCCAGAAAAGCAGCCCCGAAAAAAATCGCCACTCAAATTAAACGATGCTTACTAGGTAATCTTACGGATTTTAAGCGCTGTTTTTTAAGAATACAGTAGCACGCACAACAGGAATGCTCCTGATTAGAAATTTAAACTCGATAACTTTAACTCAACTGGTTCATGCCAAATGTGTTTCAGCATATTTGGTATTGTTGAAAAGTTACAAAAACCAACAAAGGGCATGGATTTAGGGAAGCTAGAAACAGTGGGCAAGATGCCTCAAAAGAGCAAATTTTTCGGCACTGACTACTAGGTAATCGTACGTATATTCAAAAAATTTATACAAGGTATCTTATTAATCAAAGGTTAATGTGGCACGAGAAAATAAATATACGGCGTTTGTTTATTTTGGTTGGCACCCAAATGACCATAAACCTGAAAAAGGTGGATGGTTGCGGCTTAAAAGTTCAAATTAGAGGAATGTGGCATGTTTAAAAAAATCATCCAAGCAACAAGGTTTAGTCAACGGGAAAAGGCAGTTGCGCGGTATATGCAAGAAGTCAGGGACATTCAGGAAGCTAAATTAACCCGCAGGGAATTGTTCAAAATGGGGTTGACTGCTGGTGTTGGTGGCTTGGCAACTATTGGAGGAAAAAACCTCCTGCCTGATTTGGCATATGCTGAAGATGGAGCAACGCCTTTTGTTAGCCCTACATGCTCTATGCCGTGGTCTGATCCATTGCCTGTTCCGAAAGCATGTGTGCCCTCTGAAAACAATATTTTTAAAGGCCCAGAACCTCATGTTGGCCAATGTCCTGAACCTCATGCACGTAAAAATCCAGGCAATATAGATCCTAATACGAATGAAGAAATTGAAGAGGAATTTCATGAGGCACGGATTGAAGACCATCAACGAATAGCAGATTTTGGTGGTGTGGAAGCATGTATCAAATATGAATTGATGGCCAAGGAAATTGACTGGAACTTCTATTCAGGTGCTGAGTATCCAACCTTTAATTCCAAAGTCTGGACTTATGTGGACTTGAATTCAGATGCCACTGGTGTATTACGGATCAATGCCCATTACGGATCACCGATAATGATGCGTATGTACAATGGGCTGCCTAAAGATGGTAGGGACAACCAAGGGTTTGGCCTCAATCAAATGTCCCCGCATCTCCATAATGCCCATAACCCGCCAGCCTCAGACGGTAGCCCGCTGCGGTTTTTTGATCCCGGAAAATGGTACGACTTCTGGTATCCCAACGTACGCGCCGGTTTTGCCAGCACTCACGCGGCTGGAACTGATTACAAAGGCTTGCATTGCCCAGGCAATTGGCAAGAAACCCAAAGCACACTCTGGTTTCATGACCATCGGTTTGATTTCACTGCACAGAATGTCTACAAAGGTATGGCATCGTTTTATACCTTGTTTAGCGATGACATTAAATTGGATACTGGCGACGAAACTACCGGTTTAAGATTGCCTAGCGGTGAATACGATATCCCTTTGTTGTTTACTGATAAGGTATTTGACCAGACTGGGCAAATGTTTTTTGACACCTTTAATATTGAAGGCATTCTCGGCGACCAGCAAACTGTTAATTTCAAGATTAAACCTTATTTGGAAGTTAAACGCCGTAAATACCGTTTCCGTTTTTTGGACGCAGGCCCATCACGGTTTATTGAATTGTCGTTAAGCAACGGCGCAAAGCTGATACGTATTGCTAACTGCGGCAATTTGTTGCCTAAGGCACAGGTTGTCAAGAGTATCCGTTTGGGTGTAGCTGAACGAGCTGATGTGATTATCGACTTTAGCCAATATCCGGCTGGCACAGAGATTTACCTAGAAAATCGACTGGAACAAAAAGACGGTAAAGGCCCTACCGGAAAAATCCTGCCTTCTAGCAATAACACTAAGTTACTAAAGTTTATAGTGACTGATGCAGCAGATGACTACAGTGCTTCAATCGCAGAATTGGTCAGCCAGGTGATGGTGCCAATGCCAAATCGTGCCGCCAATCCAGTGGTAAGAAAACGGAACTTTAGCTTCGACACTTCAAATGGTGCGTGGACAGTAAACGGCGAACTATTTGATCCAGAAAAAATAAGCGCATACCCAGTAGAAGGAACAGCCGAGGAATGGACATTTACCTCAGGTGGGGGCTGGGCTCACCCAATTCATACCCATCATGAAGAATTCCAGGTCATTAGCCGTAACGGTAAATTTCCAGCATTAGATGATCTGTCCAGAAAAGATGTGGTCAGGATAGGCGAGGGTGCCCAAGGCACATCAGGTACAGGCAAGCTCACCATGTATATGCAGTTCCGCGACTGGTACGGTGATTATCCAATGCATTGCCACAATGTCGTGCATGAAGACCACAGCATGATGGTTCGATTTAAGATTGTGCCTTCTACAGACCCCAATGCAGGTAAGTAATCCAGCCATCCGTTGACAGGAAATAGCCATGAACAAAAGAGACTTTATCAAAAATTTAACAGGCGCTTCTTTGGGTGCTGCGGCTTTAGCCACATTACCGGCGAGCTCCACCAAATTTAATGCCTCAACCACGACAAAAACGAATCCTGTGTTACGTAGGAAACAAGCATTTGCTAATGTTCCGTTGATTACGCATGAAGGCAAGGTTGTTCGCTTTTATGACGATCTCATCAAAGGCAAGACTGTCATGATTAATTTCATGTATGCCCGTTGCGGTGAGATTTGTCCTGGCATGACGGCTAACTTAAGGCAAGTCCAAAACGAATTGGGTGATAGGGTAGGCCGCGACATCTTTATGTATTCAATCTCTTTGGAGCCAGAACACGATACGCCGGAAATGCTCAAAGCGTATGCCGAACTTTTTCATGTGCAGCCTGGCTGGTCATTCCTGACCGGCAAAAAAGCGGACATAGAAATCCTCAGAAAACAACTCGGATTCAGTTTTTCAGATCCAAAAATCGATAGTGACAGGACTCAACACATTGGTGTTGTCAAATTCGGCATAGAACCACTCGAAAGATGGGGTATGAGCCCGGCTTTGGGTAATCCCAAATATATTGCTGAATATCTACGTTGGATGGAACCAGACGGAAGTCGGCCCAAGTTGTCTGAAATGATGGGTTAAAAATAAGGTTATGCAAATTTGATTCGCTTTTGCCTTGCGGAATAGGAATGGCGTTAGATATTTATCAAAATAATAATGAGCTGGCTACTCAAAACAGGTGGAAGGAGTCACTATAACTTCCGATTAATGCATAGTTTGACTGGGATAGGTCAGCTATGCAGTCTAAATGATTCAGGAGTTCATGATATGGACAAACAAACAAACCGCACCGCTATCTCCTTCCCGCATATGAATTTTAAGGGCGAAGAGAAAATTCTTTCTGGCACAATTTTGTTAACGCTAGCTTTGCTGGTCGGCATGTGGTCTTCGCATGTTGATGCTTTGCCTATTACGGCTCCAGTTGGTGGTGAAATTGAGAAGATTACCGTTAATGATATTAATGACCACTGGTCTGGCGGTGTTATTGTCGCTGGCGGTCAAAATATTATCATTCCCAAAAACCTGTTGATCGACCTGCCTGCAAATCGGGTAACGCTGCAACAGCTTTTTACCGAAGCATCAACCCCTTGCCAAGCAAAAAATGAAACTGGCTTAGCTAAGGGCGATATTTGTAATCCTAGCGGAACAGGTGGTCTTGCCACGATACAGGCGACACGTTTAGATAATGGCAATGTTATCGCAGGCGATGTGTTTATCGAAAAAGCCGCTGAGATTGTTACAGGGCAAATTACTCATATCAACTATAACCAAGGTTATTTTCGGGTGAATGGTAAAGCTGATGGTTCTGATAGTGGTGGGGTCATGGTTCGTCTTAACGATCCTGATAGCCGCCATACAGTGCAATCAGGCTTAGGTTGTGCGGGAAATAGCCCTAACTGTAGCCCAGATCCACGCTTTACCTTGGATGGCGACAATTACACCAACGTATTTTCCACGGGTTATCCGATGTGTATTCCCAGTACAGTACCCAGGAATTTCACTCCCTTCACAAATAGCTTAAACCTTGGTGTGGCAAGTGCTCAAGCCCAACCCGATGGTACGGGAGACGTGCTATGCCCAACCACTAATAGGACGGTTAATAACGGGCAGCCAGTGGACGATTCACGGCGGTTTGCGCCTATTCTGGTGGGTGACAGCATCATGGCAGAAGGTAATTATGAGACTGTGGGAGGCGTACGTTTTTTATCGGCTCATTCATCGGCGGTCTCGAAAGCACTTTCAACTAAACAAGAAGAGGGGCAGCCTGATTACTTATTTCTCGATGAAGTTGAAATCGATGTTCCGGGCTTCCAAAACCAGCGCGCCCGTACCTTGATTATTGGATACGCAACTTTAGCGCCAGTCGATGTCATGCTTTGGTCTATCCATTATGATACGACAACCAACTCCCCGCATGAGTTTCCTTTGGCTTCTACAACGGGTTGCGATAACGCTGCGGGTATTGGTGAGTGTACGGCGCAAGGTTTAGTTGCGGCAGGGGCAAATATCTTTAAAATTAATTACGATGTCGATTTTGTAAGTACAAAGCCCACCAAAACCAAGGTGAACCCTTGCGCGCATTTACAATCGGATCCACGTTTTGCTTCGCTCGGAGTTTGCCCAGGTAATTTCGGAGGGACAATTGCCCAACAATTTAGCATCTTGAGTCCTATACCTCATGAGATTCAGGCCAGGACAGGCCGTAAATATGATGAATTACATGGTGGAACACCATTGATCACAGCCGATATCAATGGCAATGAAGCGACCAATGGGCAATATTTGTTTCCTTTCGGCATGGGTTTAGGTGGCATTTCCACACCTGAAATGAACGAAATCAACCTCGATGCAATGGCAACACCATTGTCGTTTACCGGTATTCCTTGGAATCTTGACCGCCGTTTAAGCCCTGGTGGCTGTCTCGACACCAACAATGATGGCATTGGAGAGTGTGAAAGTGAGCCGCAGCCGCTAGACCCATTCCCGTTTGAGGGGGCGGCTATGGATCCGCGTACCTTGGGTGGTATTCCGGTCACTGCTTACAATGACCCTAACTATACGAGCAACTCGTTGACAAGCGTACGTAATCGTATACTGTCTTTTGTTGATCCAACTAAGGTGAGGATTAATGGTAACGGAGCCGGTGTCAATGACACAGGTAATTTCACCAATGCTATCTTGAATTGGCAAGCACCACCGCCTAGTGCTGGCGGCCCAGGTTCAGGTGATGTCATTGACTCTCCCATATTGAATCAAGCACTTATTTGTAGCGCAAGTTCGGTTTTGAATGCGCCTCCGATAGTCCAAAACGAAAACTTGGTAACGCTCATCAATACGCCTATCTTGATGATCCCGGTGTTGGCTAATGATAGCGACCCCAATGGAGATGCCCTAACGGTAACAGCAGTAAGTTCAGCAACCAGCCAAGGCGGCGCTGCCATCCTAAATGTTGATGGAACGATTAATTACACGCCTGCGACTGGCTTTACGGGTAATGATTCTTTTACTTACTCCGTTTCAGATGGTGTAGCCACTGGACAAGGGACTGTGTTTATTACCGTAAACTCCTTAACCAATCATCAACCTATTGCAGTTGACGACACCGCGACTACAAATGAAGATACTGCAGTACCCGTCGATGTACTGTTTAATGATAACGACGAGGACAGTGGCCCAGGAAACAGTGAACTGAGCGTAGTTTCTGTTACCGCTTCTGCAAATGGTGGCACGGTTATCATCAATCCAGGTAGCTTATTGGTCACTTATACGCCTAAGCCACACTTCAATGGCGTTGATACGTTTACTTATATTGTTTCTGATGGTCGGGGTGGATTAGATACAGGGCTGGTAACAATCACAGTATCCCCCGTAAATACTGCGCCAGTGGCAAGTGATGATAATGCCATCATGATACCTAATGCCAAGATGATTGTTTATGTGCTGAATAATGATACAGACATAGACGGCGACAGCTTAACCATTAGTTTGGCTAGCCCAACACTGGTTACGCCATTGGGTAACAAAGTGACCACCAACGGTGCTACCTTGACCTACGCAGCAAAAGCAGGAGTTATTGGGGTTGATACATTCAGCTACACCATCAGCGATGGACAAGGTGAAGTAGACACCGCCACGGTGACAGTGAATGTAAATACCCCTGTCCTGCCGGATACTGTCGCGATGACTACCACAAAATATGTCCGTAGCAGCAGTGAGTGGTTGGTAGAAGGTACTGGCTCTGTCCCTGGTAAAAAGATCACCGTCCGCTTGGGAACGACGGCAACTGGTGCGGTTGTCGGGGCCGCAACTGTTGATACTTTTGGCGACTGGCGTTTGTGGGTTAAGCCAGGCATTATTCCAGCCAGCACTGTCACACAGGCGACTGCCTGGTCAAATGGTGGAGGCAGTAGTGCGTATGCGGTAATCCAGTTTAAGTAGAAATTACCAATTGATAGGGAGAAGGTTTACAACCTTCTCCCTATTTTTGTTTTACGAAGCAAGGTTGTTTTTGGAAAAATTGAATTTTTTAATACGTATGCTGGAGTATGTCCAGACCTTTAGGGAAACGCTGAACAAGTCCTTCGATAAGCTCAGGACGAGTGGTAGGGTGTTGATTCCGTTCGTGGTGAGCTTGCACCACGGGCACTTCCTTCGATCGTCGAACCATAAATGGAATCAACTTGTTCAGAGTTTCCTTAGTTTGCATCGTTAAACTATAA
>JABFSV010000420.1 GCA_013140405.1 Methyloglobulus sp.
ATACTATACACACCGATGCACACGCCTGATTCAGGTGGCTTCCAGTTCCCGTATCAAATCCCCCAATCCATGCTGGATTTATGGAGCACCCAGTTCGTTGGCCAAGACCCGTGGACCAATAGTGCGGTAGCTCGTGGATTGGCAGTTGAAGGCAATGTGCTACTAGGGCAAGACCTGGTACCGCAAGAGGAATTGGTTTTAACGCACTACTATCAGGACTTTCTGGCAAGGTTCGATACCGCCCACTTGTTAACTAGCGTGGTATTCGGCTTCGGCCCTAACCAAATTACGGTGATCTGTTCTTTTGTCCGCCGAATAAACGATGTTCCATTTTCACAAGAGCAAAAAGAAAAGCTTACCTTGCTACTACCGCACCTCTCTCGTGCCTTGGGAGTGATGTTTCGTTTGCGGAATGCCGAGTTCAAAGTTGCAACCAGTTTGGCAGCGCTTGATAGGCTAAATAATGGCGTGCTGCTAATAGGTGCGGAGGGCGAGGTTACTTTTGCCAACAAAGCCGCACTGAGCATACTTAAACAACAGGATGGGCTACGACTGCAACAGCTTCAAGGCAAGCGTAACCTAGCTGAACTGTTTTCTATGCATGATACGACACAGCATACATTGACTGCCGCAATTCATGAAGTTATATCGCCAGATATACTGACTACCCAACATTTCTCCCGTGCGGTATGTGTGCCTCGCCCTTCTGGGCTTGCACCTTATACATTGAACTTTTCTTCTCTACCTTTAAGCAACGAATTTGGGCTGGAGGACGAAACTCCGCATGCGATAGCGTTTCTCACCGATGGTGCTGCATCGGTGCAAGTAGATATAGAATTGCTTAAATCTTTCTACGGCCTTACTCAGGCTGAAGCTCAGCTTGCAGCAGTAATGGTAGATTGCAGTTCACTAGGAGAGATTGCAGAACAAACCAATGTGAGTGTCAATACCATCAAAACCCAACTCGGCCAAATTTACGCTAAAACCAATACAAACAGCCGTATCAAGTTAGTTAGGCTACTGATGTCTCTCGCAACGTAGCCACGAAATAAGCGAATTCTATCCAAGTAAACTCTACTACCTCGCGCTCACCGCAGTATTAAATAACATTGCTAAGCTGTGTCAGTTCAATTTGCACGAATTTATTCATATTTTTTGTTTATTATTATGTGATTAAATAATTGTAAATAAATTGTTACATCTCACCTGTTCGGATGATGACAATGGGTTAGAAAAAGCGAATGATCTGTAACAGAACGTAAAAGTGAATTGTAAAATCGATCTCTAACCCAACAGAATCGCATGAAATTAGAACAATTCTGGCTTAAATTGTATTAGAGGTGGATTCTAGTAGCATGAGTATTGAACAAAGAATTCGCTGAGTAGTTTAGAAAAGTTAATAAAATTTAGGGTATAAAAATGATGATAAAAAGTATCTTGTTAAGCATTTCTATAATGCTATTGCTCACTGGTTGTCCATCCATGGCTTGGAAACCAGCACCACCACAACGTGAGATTTTAGAGGGACTAGCCAATCAGAACCAAATTAAAATCTCACGCAATAAAATCACTGGAGCTTCCAAATTAAAATTGGCTATTATTAGCTCAGCAAACGTTCAACCGCAAATTCAAGCATATGGAGAAAATGTCAACCAGTACAAAGGTCTGATTTCCCATTACAGCAGTGACGCAGAAAAGTTAAATGCGGATGCAGATATTGTTTTTTCAGACAAGCTTTATCTTCAAGCCATCATAAGTTCACTTAAATCAAGGTTTAGTGAAACCTTTTACGCCAATGACTTAGCAAGTGCTTTTGCAAAAGGGGCTGACTATGCAGCAGTACTTGATATTCGTTTAGAAATGATAGATTTATCAAATAAATATTACCCTGGTCCAATGATGGAGGATGATATAGCTAATATTCGCACTTTATTTATTAGTAAAAACTTAGAAGGTGGACCCGATGTAGTGGTAAATAATAGAATTAAAGATGTAACCGAAGGAAAAGGACCTGAAGCTAATATTCGTTACACTCTAAATCGCATGAAAAATGTCCGCCTAAAAAGCCTAAAAGACTTTGAAGCTGAACTTTCGAAAGTAGTTATTAAGTGACCTAAGATAGGTGAAATCATGTCTTATCTAAATAGATTTGCTATTTGCCTACTGCTCGCAATTTCCCTGCAAGCAGTAGCCGATACTAAAAATTTAGATTCAGCATTGTCTGAAAGAACACAACTTGAGTTTTGTGCCACCTATGCACCATGTGCCATCGCAGTTGGCATTATGGATACATCTTCTGCCTCACTTAGTTATGTTGATAAGATCAAAGCCTACTTTTCTACATTTGGCAACAAACCTGTTAAAAGTGAAGCGGAATTTAAAGCATATTTAACAGGCCTAAATCCCTCACAACGACAAACCTATGTAAATAAATGCCTTGATGTGCGTGGCACTAATATGCGCGACTATTGTGAGAAAGAATACCTTACTGAATCAGAACTAAGAAAACTTGAACTCAGTCGAATTAAATCTACGGCTCAAACTGAACTGGAAGTCATTGAAGAAGAAAAGATAAAATTAGAAGCTTTAGACAGCAAGCTTTATGACGAATTAAGCAGTGCCTGCCCAAGCCCTAATGCTTTATGTTATGTCAGTAGTATAGATGATGGCTTGGTAAGATTAAACCATAGAATTGAACAACTGAACAGCAATCCATTGTTCAGACAGAAATTTGGTCAATTTGTATCAAAGGCCATAAACAGAAAACTGATAGGATATGAGTTATATAATGGTAGGCACTGGAGCACACGAGCAATTCCTGTCAAACAAGCAGAAAATGCTTGGGATAATTTACCAAGCCGACAACCAAGCACAACAGAAAATAAAAACTTACAAGCATTGGTTGAAAGCAATAACACAGCAAATGCCAACAATCCTTACGCAGGCGTCAGCGACCAACTTAACCAAGAAACCATCGATAAAAAAGCCAAATCATATGCGCTTACAAGCGGGGTTATTTTTGGGGCAATAGATGTGGTAAATACTGGAGTAGCTGTGGCAGCTATAAATCGCGGACAAAAAATTGAGCAAGAAGCTGAAAGGCAAAGGCAGGTTGCTCAGCAGCGCGCACAAGCGGAACGGCAACGCATAGAAAATACAAACAATCAAGCACGCGAGCAAAACAATCAACAAAATTCTAACCAAAGTCAAGATGCTGGGGCTGCAACTGAAAATCATCAAAACGACGATCAAAATCCATCCGACATCGCTCGACAGGGTGACCAGATAGATGAATTCCAAGCACAGGAAATTCGTAGAGCTAAACTTAATGCACATCACCCTGAGGGTTTGGCAAACAACTGTGTTTCTTTAGACAAAAATAGAAGGTTAAAAAATATTTGTAGCTACAAAGTGAACTTAAGTTTTTGTAATGTTAGTTCGAACTCACAAGTTATCAGACACGACTGCGAAATTCCTTATTTGACTCAAATAGACTTGAGTCCTGGGCAGGTGTATTCGGATAGTATGAGAGATGCAAAAGCGACATATTGGTTTGCTTGTAAAGAAGGTTATTTTAGTGGGCCATATGCTAAATATGTATCAGGTTCAGGTGTTCAAGGTAAATGTACGGGTAGATAATAAATCAATGTGGTCTGCAACTGTTGTTAAAGTAAGCGCGTGCAAATAATTATTATAATCAGGACGTTTGGCAGGTTTTGACTACTCAAAATAGGTGGAATTATGACTGAACATAGCGTGGTATTCGTATGAGAGAAATAAGAATCATTGTATTAACTCTACTTTTTGCTCCTTGTATTAGTTTAGCTGAGGAGTGCAGTGCTATTGAGCAAAAGATAAAAAACCTAGACTACACTAAGTCTTCTGAGGTTATAGCTAAAGGTAACACATCTTTCTCTAGTCTTTATAATGAATGTGATAATAAAAATACTTTTCTTGGTGGTTTGCTACCTGCGTTTAAAGGAATCCCAATGAAATGCACAACGGATAAAAATAATGTTAAGAGAGTTGTTCAATTTCAAGACAAAACAGTGCTTTTTGAAGCAAAGGCTGCGGTTGATGCAGATGGATCGCCAGTTTCATGTGGCTCAAATAGAAGCAAAACAGACCAATGTGAAACTTGGTTGACCTATGATTCCGTCAGTTCAAAAAAGTATATTGATTCTGAACAAGTACCATTTGTTGTTATTCCCTCTGCAAGTCCGATATTTGATAAGAAAAACTCCTTATCCAATGTATCTTTTATGCGGTCAACCGGAATAGGTAAAGGTGATTTAGCTGTTGCGATATATAGGGGAAATTGTTCATTCGGAATAGTTGGAGATTTAGGGCCATATTTTCGTTTGGGTGAAATGTCTATAGCATCTCACTCAGAATTGAAGAACCCTCAATGTATAGACAATGAAAAACCATGTAAGAGATTAGTTGCTGGAGGTGGAGGTAGGGGAATACCTTCAAGTGTCACGTATATAATTTTTCCTGGAACAAGACCAAAACCATTAACAGCGGAAAATATAATTGAAGTGAGTGCAAAAGATGCAAAAGAGTCGATTAAGAAATTTATTACTGAGAATAGCAAACACCAATAAATTACAGTAATCGCAAATATGTTCATAACATTTTCAAAATTAAGTTAGTCAATTATCGAACTTCGTAATTTAAACATTCAGAATTTTTTGAATTTATATTTAGGGGTAAGAAGATGCAAATAATTAAAATTGGCTGTTTTTTTGCATTATTTTTTGTTTCCATCCAATCAGTAAGAGCGGAGTGGATATGGGATGATAAACCCGATTTAAAAAATAAATTTGAAAGAACTGTTCAGGAAAATATTAGTAATAAATGCAATTCAGACAATTTGTTTGGTTACCAAGATGCTTATCCAATTGAGGAGAATGAAATTGCCTATGAAATAGTAGTGAATCTTTCAAAATCTTGTTTTGTAAGCTTAGAGAAAAAGTTGAATTATTTAAAAAGTATAGAAAAACTTCTAGTAGGCGCGAAAAAACCGACCAAATTGCTTGCAAAATTTAGCGCTGATCAAGGTCCAACACTAGTATTTTATTCTGCTGCTACAGAACGAGACTTAGGTGAGGTTAATAAATTACATAGATAACTTAATTCAATTTTTGAGTAGAATTCAGAGAAATAACCATGAAAAAGCTAATTGTAATTTGTCTTTTTTGCATTACCACGCATGCTTTTGCTATCGAACAGCAAAGAGCAACGAATTGGTGTTGGGCAGCTAGTGTGCAAGATGTTATAGCGCAAGTTGGTATCTTCGAGCCACAAGAGATGGTTTCAATGCGCCTTACAGGGTGGCTGCAAAATCGTCCAGCTTACATAAATGAAGTTGTTGGTTTAGTGCAATCATATGGATTAAGGGCTTGGCAGGCGGGTTATCCTGGTAGCCCTCAGCAGCTATATAGCACTCTGACTTCAGGATGGAAAATCATTGCTTTTGTACGGCCATTTAATGGCCCTGTAGGACACTACATTGTGTTAGAAGGAATTGATTCAAATGGCAATGTAATTGTAGCGGATCCAGCTTCTGGGATAACAGCGCCGTACACACTACAGCAGATTTATTACGCTTGGAGATGGGGAGACTCAGTCATTGTTGGCAGATGATGACTCATATCATATTTATGACTGACAATTAAACCGTTTAATAAAGTTGGATATTGAAATTATAAGATATGGTTTTTTAGCATTAATGGATTGTTTTTAATTTGGGGGTAGTATGAAATTTAATAAACCAATAATAATGTTTGTGTTGACCTTATTTAGTCATCTTGCTTTTGCAATAGACTACATACCATCGCCAAAGCTCGGCATAAAGCTACCTAACAAAGGTGGGGTAGAAGACTTTGGTGTGCAGAGACCTTCATCTTGTGACCCATCATTGAGTTACGTAAAGCCTATTTTCAGAAAATACTCAGCTATTACAAGTGTAGCCACTGAAAAAGAAGAATGGATTAGTGCAATGGGCCCCAGAATTGCTAAAGACATTAAGACTATGGATAGCAATACTGTTATGGGATTTATGCGATCCAATGAAGAAAATTCAAGAACCACATGGTATACAAACACCCTACATACTGCGGAGCAATATACAAAAATTGTTGCTGGCAACCGCAGCCCTGAAGATATATTACAAGGCATTAGGCAAGGTGATCCTGAGTTTCCAAAAAATTGTTCAGAGAATGCTATGAAAAATATGGGTGGATCTCAGTCTATCGCTTGTGCAGCAACTGGGCAATTAATGGAGGTGCTTGCAAACACAGAACTGTTTCACTTAGTCGTATGCTTGGCAGAAGGTCGCAATACAAATACGCAATTTCCAGTTGGAGCATCTTTGGGTATTACTTCATCGAACAACACTTCACGCTCAAGTGATGTGACAACGACAAATTCAAATGGCAACTCTGAAAATAACCAATTTTCTAGTAACAACAGTACAAATAACACCAAACCACTCACCAAAGCTGAACTAAAAGCCCAGAAAGCAGCGCAACGAGCGCAGCAAGATGAGCAGCAGGCACAGCAAGCAACACAAGCTGCGCAAGATCATCAAACCAAAGCGAATCAAAAACGTCAAGGTAAACGCAGAAGACACGAGCCAGAAAACGAAGCGCATAACTGCATTAAGCCTGATTTTGGCGGTTTGTATGGCGGAATGGAAAACACCTGTAACTTTAAAGTTTGGTACACCTACTGCGGTTATCGTCCTACTGAAAACTCATGGCTTACAGGCATGAATTGCGAGAAACAAAGCTTTGGGTCGGATATAGTAGGCCCTGGTAAGCAAGATGCTGCGCATACCAAAGGCGTTGAAAAACTTTTTTGGTTTGCCTGCAAAGACCCCGCATGGCCAGTAGATGTTGAGTTTGTAGATGGCGATATTAAAGGTCGTTGTCATACCGTTGGCGGTGGGAGTGATTAGTATGCGGAAGATGATTCTATTTTTCTCTGCCTTGCTATTGGCTGCTACTGCAAGTTTTGCTTTTGCGGCAAATTGTGACGCTATGAATGGTGCTTGGAAAGCTTCTAAACTTCCACGCTATAATGCGCCTGATGTCATAGACGTGGCTAAAGGGTTGTACTCCCCAGCTAATGACAGAGGTGGAGCGAATGTTAGCCCATTTTCATACAAATGCATAGGAGAAAATTTATTCCAATTTGACGGATCAATGACGCGTCAATACACGCTTTCAGCAGACGGGATGAGGGCAAAATCGGTTTTTAAAAATCCGAATTCAGGTTTTACCATGGTTGAAGACGATATGGTAAAGATAACAGCAGACTATAGTTATAAAGAACCGCCTAAAACCAAGAAGAAATTTGCAATATATTCAAAACAAGGTTGTTATTTTAAATTGCTAGAAAGTAACTCCGACACTTTAGACAACATCACTCTTGAAGATGCTAAATGTGTAAATGACTCTATCAACGGTACAGTTACCGTAAAAATGAATAGCACTGTAGGTGGCAGCCTTGAATGGATAAAATTTAATGGCTTCATGATCAATGGAGTTTTTGACGGTCCTGCTACCCGACAATTTAAATTTGTAGGAAGTAGTGGTGATTCGCCTAAGCCTATAGAGTTTAAAGGAGGGTGTGTTTATATTGAGGAATGCGATCCTATTGATTTATCACAATACAAAATTGACGACCCTCTGGCATTTGGTGTGAGTGCAAGCCCACGTGTTGTTAAGGCTAAAGCTAAGAAGAAAAAGTAATTTAAACTTTGAAAATTATTGGAGTCAGCCCATTATTTAGAGTGAGCTGGGTAAGTGATATGAAAAACCTAATTAAATTATTGCTCATTATGAGTTTAGGCATTTATAGCGGCCTATCATTCTCTGCTTTAACAACACAAGAATTGATTAATCTCGAAAAGGCTGCAGAAACAGGAGATTCTAATGCTTTGCAAACGCTTAAAGCTAAAGCAGATGGTGGTGATGCAGAGGCCCAGTATCAGTTTGGAAATTTTATGTTTTTTAAGGCCCTTGAAGAACTTAGGCGTGTAGGAGATGGTAAGGAAATGGTCAAAAAGCAGTTCGAATGGCATCTTAAAGCTGCAGAGCAAGGTCATCAACTTGCTCAGTGTCAAATTGGGAGGTCATATAAGGATGGTTTTGGTGTAACACAGGATGTTACTAAAGCGATCAGCTGGGTTCAAAAATCGGCAGATCAGGGAAGTGCTTGTGGAAAACGATTATTGGGCGAACTGGGTGTTAAAACTAACTCATCCACAAACAGTAACAACCTAACAGCTGGCAATGGCAATAATACGGTTTCTTTAAATGAACCTGACGACCCCCAAGTGCTAGGTGCTAGTGCAAGCCCACGTTCTGCTAAGGCTAAAGGTAAGAAGAAAAGTAACTAAAGCTCGTGTTGGGGCTTTTTGTTTTGCGATAAGAAACCTTCGAATTGTAGTTCCCATTAATACCAATATGATGCGCATTAGAATATTTTATCTAAAACTTCGTTAGGGCTCAAAGCATGAAGGCAGTGTTTTTAGGGTTTTGTTTGAGCGCAGTCACTGCTGTTGTGGTCGGAGCTTTAATGGCGCTCGGCTCATTTCTCGGGTTTGATTCACCGTGGTGCCCGTTGTTTTGGCCAGGTTACGCCTATGGGTTGGTTGGCTTCGCTCTCCTTTATCCAGCCGAGCACATTCCATGCGTAATATCATTTTTTGCTTGGCTAGTACCCGAGGGCGGCACTTTGGGCGTGTTTACTGCCATATTGCTGTTTTCATTTATCGGGTGGGGCTGTCTCCTTTCATGCTTTCTCTATTACAAGCATAATTGGCTTGCCCCTAATTCATACGTTGACACCTTAGAGTAAGTCAAAATGCAAAAAACTCACTTAAAAAATTAATAGGTTACAAAGTTATTTTTCGAAAAAATCGACTTAATTTACAGCTTCGTTAGAAGCTCAATCCCATCTTAGTTACTTTGGAGAATGGTATGTTTGAGAATATTTCTGGATTTATTCTAAAACCAATTGCGAGCTTGGCGAATAGCTGGCCTTGGCTCGGTGGGAAAATTAACACAATCGCTATAAATAGTTCAGTCAATGTTTGCAGACACCGGCCGCACCCGTGGAGTACCGTGCATGACTATGTTTCTTGGACGTCGCTGACTGATCAACGTTGGAGTGCCCGTCATTTGCCGGCGAAAAATAAGCATGGACTTCCCTCGCCAGAAGTATTGAAAAATCTTTTTATTAGAAAGCAAGGTGGCCAAGAGTTCTGTAAGAAGTCCACATGCTTATTCCCCGCTTTTGCACAGTATCTAACTGATGGATTCATCCGCACGCGAATGCCGAATACAAGCGCGGGAGAAAAGGACGACCCACTGCGGAAGCAAAACACCTCAAACCATCAAATTGACCTTTGCACACTCTACGGACGTACACCAGAACAAACTAGCCAGTTGCGTATTAACTCTGAAGATTCTGGATTGAAAGGCCAATTAAAGTCACAAACAATTTCTAATGAGGAATACTCCCCTTTTCTTTTCGAGGCTGACGGGCAAGCAGTAAAAGCTGAATTTAATACGCTTGATAAACCTCTTAGTCTTGATAAATGCTCCACGATAATGCGTACCAAGCTTTTTGCGACCGGGGGAGATCGTGTAAATAGTGCACCGCAAGTTGCAATGATAAACACCCTATTCCTTCGAGAACATAATCGTCTTGCCAAGGAAATAGAAAAAGCAAACACCGACTGGGATGACGAACGAGTATTTCAAACAGCACGAAATACTGTAATTGTTCTCTTCATAAAGATCGTAGTAGAGGAGTACATAAACCACATTTCGCCAGCGCCGTTTCGCTTCTTGGCAGATCCATCAGTTGCGTGGAATGCACCTTGGAACAAACCCAATTGGATTACTGCTGAGTTTAGTTTGCTTTATCGCTGGCATTCTCTAATTCCAGACAATATGGAATGGAGTGGAAAATATCATCCTGTCGCCGAAACATTAATGAATAATCAGTTGCTACTGGACGCAGGTCTTGGAGGTGCTTTTGCCAGCATGAGTGCTCAACAGGCTGCTCGACTGGGAGCTTTCAACACAAATACAGCACTAATTGGCTTTGAGGTGAAAGCGATCGAGCAAGGCCGTCTGTGCAAACTGGATTCGTATGCCAACTATCGCGAATATGTCTCACTGGAGAAGCCAAATGCTTTCTCGGACATCTCAAAGAACAAGTCAATAGTCGATTTTCTTGCTGCAAACTATTCCAGTCCTGATGATGTGGATTTCTACATTGGACTATTCGCTGAAGATACAGAGCGGAACTCACCTTTACCTCCCCTTATTCTTCGTATGGTGGCTGTTGACGCTTTTTCACAAGCGTTTACAAATCCATTGCTTTCCGAGCATGTATTTAGACCAGATACGTTCTCAACGATTGGCTGGAACGCGATTCAAAACACTAGGTCCCTTCGTGACATTCTTATTCGGAACATCTCCAAAGATATTGGTGATACGCGTATTAGCATGACGCTGAGCAATTGGAGGTTCAGTTAGACCTGTATACAGGGACGCGGTTACGACGTTGGTTGCGCAACAAGTATAAAACCAGACGAAGCAAGGGCGGGGCATATTCACTCTCGCACCTTTACGGGCACTTCTGTCTCGTACGTTTTGCAGCACGGGGCGCATCGAGACGTGGGCGAAGGTGTAAGGTCTTGCCCGGGAGCCGGATGTGGAAACGGGGTACAGCGTACTACCACGTCACATCTCTACTCTACCAAAAGCACCAGTTCGCAAGGGTCTGCTTTCTGGAAATACAATGCTGAAATTGTATCAATTAGGGAAATCGCAGCTTATGCCTATTCGTTATGTGGTAAATCGCAACATATGCCTAGTTCTAATCTCAAGTTATAATAGTTTCAGTTGTGCTAACTGATTGATTTTGTTAGCTGTGGAATCGCAGCTTATGCCTCACCCTACAAGTGTGTTACCGCCACACAGTAATAAGACAATCTCTTTGCCCGATATTGCGTAATACACTCTATAACCTGCACCAACATCAATGCGCAGTTCCCATACACCGTCCCGACAAGGTTCATGACCGCCGAAATTACCTAGCTCAATGCGGTTAATGCGTCTATCGATTGCTATTTTTGCAACGGTGTCACGAACCTTGTTTAACAGCTAAGGTAAACGTCTTTATCGTCTTCTGTTAAATAATGGCGTATTTCGTACATAATGTATTTTCGTTTATAAACGAAAAAAAAGTCAATAGCCAAAAAAACAATAAGCGCAACAACCGTTAGTGGTTAAAAAAACATCATGAAGCTATTTTGATTGACACATAATATCTTAAATTATTTGGGTTTCCGGAATATCGTGTGGAAAATTCAATTATTTTAACTACACGCACCTGGACTTAAGAGTAAATTCATGGCTTTCTACTCGATTGCATCTTATGCGTAAATTTGTGGTGAAACTTGCAACTTATGGGGAGTAGTTAGTAGCAGCATATGGTGTTATGTTAGAATGTAACTAGTTGATTTTACTGAAATGCTACTTGCGACTTATGAGAGTGGCAACAACAAATTAATTAAAAATAATTTGCCACTTCACAGAACTAGACTTAATTGAATTTGAGAAATTTTTTGTTCCGCAAAAATAGAAAGAGCCGCGTGCTTACTGGGTGTAAATTGCTTTAAGACCGAGATTTTGAGGAACTGAAATGGCCTTGTAAGTCAACCCAATGCTGAATATCTGGTATGGACTTTTAATCCGTTTGTCGTGGGTTCGATCCCCGCACGCCCTACCAATACCAAAGCGGCTGCCAGAGATGGTGGCCGTTTTTATTTGTGTTAATTTTGCGTATTGGGGAACGATTTGGGAACGAATGGTAATTGTCTAACTAGTTTTAGTTAAGTAAACTTACTACTTTCAGCCTTGTTGGGCTTAACGTATCAAATATGCCACACCTGCAGCAACTGCAGTCCAAGCAGCGAGAACAACTGCACCAATAATACTTTCCACAAAAATGAAGTGATTTTGCATAGACGAGTCTACGCCTTGTAATTTTGCTTGCAATTTATTAAGAGGATTTTTGTTAATCTCGTCCTGAAAGCGACCAACTAACAAAACAGCTTTTATATTTGCGATTAATGCGCCAATAGCAGCACCAGCAGCAATAGCAACCCAGAAGGATTCAAGAAAAAATGCTATGGCAATGCCAATCGGGATTACGAGCAAGCCTGCACGTCCAAGTGGAGTGTTTTGGTTTTTCATTTATTTTATTAGCCTATGACATGCTGGTTAAGCGAAACTCTATCGGTAGTTCCATCTCCAACTCCGGGTGGAGTGGTTCGCTGAACCCCTCTATTGCTAGGTAGGTTTCCCGTGTAAGAGGAAGCTGCTGCTCTCGCATATAATCTAGAATCAGGTTTTGCCCGATTGGGGTTATGAATGCTTTCTGAGGATTTAAAGATTTGTTGTCTTGTACCATGTTTGTCCACCTTACTATTATGATATTTTCAGATATTTAAATAAGTTACTTTTTGGTCAATTTTAAAGCTAAGCTAGATTATTTATCCGTCTTTAGTGCTTAACAATTTTTTGCATCACAATCTCAGCAAACAATCTGTCTGCAGGATTTGCTCTTGAGTCAATCAGGTTCTCAGTAATCGATGGGTAGAGCACAGCCTCAAAGTAATGCTCACATTGCGGACAATGATATTCAGCGCATTCATTAAAACACTCACCAATTTTAGCTTCACTTCCTAAACCCACCCATCCGCAATTCTTACAAGTTTTTACATCACTCATCCAATCATAGTAATTCATATCTATCTCCGTATAGTTTAAGGCCAATAAAATGGACTAAGGTATTAGATTAATACTTCGCTCAAGCATGTCACCAAGTGTTACTTGCTGAAGTGCCTCTAAATCATTCCACCCACCATCAATAGGAATTTCAGGTCGTTCTAGAATCTGTTCGCGGTAGTTCTTTATTGCGTCTAAAAGTAGACTTTTATATTCGTCATCAACAGGTAAGGAGTTAACTTGTTTTATTAGAAGCGCTATTCGAGGATTTTCATCTACAAGATTCATTATTTATCTTTTCCCCATTGATTTATTTCGTCAGCTTTAGATTTTTCGCTATTGAAAAAGTAGGCTAGATAGTCGCAAGATTGACCTGGCCCACTTTCAAATTCCCAGTAACTTTCTGCATCAGCTAGACAGGCCACATCCCCCAGCAACTTTTCAAATGCCTCACGTTCATCAAAGTTATCATTTTCTGAGTTGCTATCTAAGATAGAAAACCACTTTTCACGAAAGGCATCATATAGCTCACCACTAACTGCATCTTTAAATGTTAAATCAACCTTTAGCAAAAGATGCTCACATGAATCTTCACTATTGCAGTATGGGCAGGCACCATCGGTCGAAGTCATGTCATCTCCTTAAAAGGTCGTTTTGAATATAAGGCATCAAATTCCGCTTCCAAAGCGCTACTATTACCACACATGCCATCAATCACCTGTTTCGCCCAATCGAAATATTTTTGCTTTCTGGTGATAGTCCAGTCAACAGGTGGACTATTTAAGATGTCACGAAGATTAGCAATCTTATCCGCTGTTTTGATTAGCTTAGCTTGGTGACTGATATGAGGGGCATGATCAATCTCGAGCTGTTTTCGTTCAGCATCTTTGCTTTTGTCAGCTTTAAGTACTAGGTCATCTGTAACTTCCCACACCACATTTGCAATCTCTTTACCAAAGCGCTCAGCCAACTCATCTTTGGTAGTTACAGTATCTTCCAATGTGTCGTGTAGAATTGCCCCACATAGAACTATAGGGTCAACAATTCCGCCAACGTGTTTGAGTATATGCGCTACCGCAATCGGGTGATTGATATAAGCAGTATCCCCATCTTTACGTTTCTGACCTCTGTGCTTATCTGCAGAAAACTGTAATGCGTCGAGCAATAATCCTATTGTGTCCATTTTATTTAACCTCACTAATTTTTAATTTCTTCATATTGTTCCTATCTGCTCGCCTTCGATTGTTAGAGTTGGTGAAACAGGCCAAACAGATTCAGTTTCTGACAAAACGATACCCACACGATACCTATTTTCAACACTACTCCCCCAAGTTGCCACAATCTCTTCGCCAACTTTGATGAGTTCTTCTTTTGTTAACTTTTCCGGGTAAAATAAAACACACTCAATCTTTCCATTGACTGCGATATAGGGGTACTTCTTATTAATACCTCTCCAGCGCGCTGGTTCAACACTGATAAAATCAAATGGCTCCCAAAATGCGGTTGTTCTGCGATCGTGCAGCATCGCTATATGAACTGCTTTTTCAAAAACCTGAGATTTCGTCAAATTTGGCTCAATATGCGCTGAAGTAATAATTGGTGGTCCAGCAACAATTATTCGCGGATACTGATATTCATAAGTTGTGATTTTTGTATTGCTATTATGACAAAGGCTGTAATATTTGGATTCATAATCTACTGGCAAAATGTTTTTCTCTTTGTATGCAGAGTGAACGGCTTCGACTAGATAAAAATCAGGGATCTCTTTTCCAAAATATTGGTCTTTATCTTTTAGCGTTAAGTTTACAGCGGCTATTAACTGCACACCCCGGTCAATTTGCTTTTCTGTATTAGATTTGATTTTAAGCCATGCGGAAACAAGTAAATTTAAACGTTCAGCCCGATCTGTTTTTTCCCAAGACAAATCTATATCTGTCCGCCCAAAGTGTCCGTAAGACGCAGTCTGTTTGTAAATAGGTTGCGTCAACTTCAGCGCATAAATAATGCCTTGAGGTGAGAGTACGAATACCTCTCGTACCAACTTCTCTAAATCCTCGTCTGGAATAGTTCCTGTGCCATAGGTGTCTACTAGTAATGACACTGGCTGAACCACACCAATGGCATACGCGAGTTGCACTAAGCACCTTGTCGCCAGTCCTGCTGCCACAATATTCTTGGCAATGTAACGAGCTAGGTAGGCTGCTGAACGATCCACCTTGGTCGGATCTTTGCCTGAGAAGGCGCCACCACCATGCGGACAACTACCACCATAAGTATCAACAATAATTTTACGGCCTGTTAACCCAGCATCACCATTCGGGCCACCAATCTCGAATCGTCCGGTAGGGTTAATCAGCACCTCAAAATTACTGCTGCGCAATTCGACTGGAATTACGGCTTCAACAATCTCTTTACGCACGGCATCACGCAAATCTTCAGTGCTGATGTCTGGTGAGTGCTGAGTAGAAAGCACTACTTTTTCTACTGCAACGGGCTTGCCATCAACATATCTAACACTTACCTGACTCTTTGCATCAGGACGCAGCCATGGCAGCGCACCAGACTTGCGGAGCTCCGCCTGCTTGCGTACTAGTTTATGCGCTAGACTAATGGCAAGAGGGATGAGTTCAGGTGTCTCATCACAGGCATAACCAAACATGAGACCTTGGTCACCAGCACCGACCTTACCATAGCCCAAATCAACGCCTTGATTGATATGCGCAGACTGTTGATTGAATGCGATTTTGATTTCACATTTATCTGGGTCAATCCCATCTTCTTTGCTGGTGTAGCCTATGTCGCGTATCACCTGACGCATGATACCTTCTGCATTAGCACGTACGGTTTCAAATACTGCTGGATCTGCTGTTTTAAACTCACCAGCAACCAGCACAAATTGGTCTGCTAGAACTGTCTCGCAAGCAACCTTTGCATTAGGGTCTAGTGTTAAAAATGCATCCAGTATTGCATCTGATATTTGGTCGGCCATTTTGTCTGGATGACCTTCGGATACCGACTCTGAAGTGAATAAGTAATTTCTATTTGACGTGCTCATAACATTCTCCTTTTTAGCGATGTTTGCCGAATTGGCGGGGTTCGCAATATGGATCAAATCCCCTTATATTTTGCCTTTGCGACTATCTTATTCATTGACATTTGTTAGATAGACTTTGGCACAGGCCTTCAATGTGTTGTCATGAATGTTGAGTACATTGCGGAAATCTACTTGATAGCCACCCGCTAAATTCCATGCAATAGGGATATGCCATGACTTGGCATTCTCAAACACCAGACGATCTCGCTCTGCTAACTGCGCAGTAGTAAGCCAACCTCCTAATGGGTCAGCGACGTGTGGATCAGCACCAGCCTGATAGTGAATAATGTCACAATCATTAAATCGATTTACCAGTTCTGGAATACGTTTAAGGAAATCTTCTGCTTGATCTTCACGCTCATACTCAGCCCCTGCTGAGTAATGCAGCAACCAATCATCTAATTCACGTGTGCGTATAATATCAACGGTGCCATTGCCATAATGCTGGTCGAAGTCGAGTATGCCGACCTTATTGACCAAACCTGCCTTCTTTAGAACCTGCGCTGCCACTACCAGCCCATTAAATGTGCAGAATTCACCTCCGTTATCGTGACAGGCATGGTGGAAACCAGATACTGGAGCGACAGCTACTTTGCCATTGTTAAGGGCTTCGCGAGCAGCTGAAACGAAAGCGCCTGTTGTGTAGGGTAGTGATGCTGCCACCTCAGGCAGGCGATTGCGAAAGCCGTTGTCAGCGCGGCAGGCTAGCACCTTCTGAACATAGGTCTTGCCATGCGCCAAGCACAGCGCATATTCGGTAGCTGGAGTGGGTTCACGTATGTCGATTGGTATTCCTAATGTTTGCCATGACTCAATTACGAGGGCAGGCTTACCAGAGCTGGGAGAATAACTATGGGCATTAGCTACTAGTTTAGGGCTATAAAATACTGGGATACTATTCATTGCATTTCTCCTTTTTAGCGAAATTTACCGAATTGGCGGGGTTCGCAATATGGATCAAATCCCCCTTAACCGTTTTGCTAACTGCCAGCGGGTTAGGCTGTGTCTTATAACTTAATGATTACTGAAAGTAGGCTTCGAGGTTTGCATCATGGATGTATGAAGTCGTACGGCGATTTTCATCTAACCATTCTTTAGCTAGCAGGGCAGCCCTAGCAAAGTCAGCCTGGCTGACAGCCAACCATTTCTTAGCGCAGAATAAATTGCTTGAGTTGCCCCATCTTGTTCGTGATGCAATGCCTGCCGGACGAAGTGCTTCTTTGCGAAGGCGGTTTAATTCCTTGCTCACTTCATTGGAAGGGCATGGACTATCACTGTAAGTGCCTGTGTCGCTGGCCCCTGCAATCGCTAAGGCTGGTACCCAGTATCCACGCCAACCGTCAATTTTGTGATAGCGCCTTTTGGGGTGGGTGAGTGTTCCGATATTGAATGTCATGTTACTTCTCCTAATTTAGCTAATTAGACAGGGTGTCGAGGGCAGCAAGTTGGAATAAATCCCCTCAGCGTTTTGCGACTGCTAGTCGTACTAAAAACAAAACCCGCTCAGCGGATTGCTAAAGCGGGTTTGTCTCCGAGTTTAGCAGGTATTTATTAATCGCCCCGCAAGCTGGCTTACAAATCGGCGATGAGTAAATTCTATACCTCTAAATATTCCTGTCAATAGCATTTGCTACAAATTAAGGATGCCAAAGTTAGCATTAGCATTTTTTCTGGTATCATTTTTCTTTGATTGATTTTGGGTTATGACACTAATTAGCAAATCGATTTATATGAAGTTATATGATTTGTTTGGTAAATTAACTTAGAGATTATATTTTCATATTACGAACCCTTATACTGCCTCACTTCCGATCCACTCTGTCGCTTACGCGTTAAACTCAATGTCTGTAAATTGAGACAAAGCAGTCATATAGTTTTGCAATGTCAATGAGTCCTGTGGGCCCAAACCGGAAGTTTATCAATCAAGCTCGACCGGCAGGAGCGTGGGACATTGCTGACGCTCATATTGGGCAAGTAAATTTCAACTCCAGCATTTTTAGTCATTCAGAAATGGGATGCGTAGACGGAATAAGTAATAGGAACGACTTAACTTATAGCCGACCGGCAGACTTTTACCAAAGACAACTTGATATATATAAATCAAATAAATGCTCTAAATTATCTTAGTGTTCACACGTATTACACATTAAATTAAATAGGCATAGTATTACGCTTGGTAGATTGCTCAGTTACGCTTCATTAACATTCGCTCGCAACAAGCGAAAATTTGAAAGGAGTAAAAGCCATGAAAACACTAAAAATAAACAAGGTGTTTGTAGGTGAAGCCTTAGTGGGTGAAGGCAACGAGGTTGCCCATGTTGATCTCATCATTGGGCCTCGTGGTAGCGGTGCTGAAACTGCTTTCTGCATTGCCCTGACTAACCAGAAACGCGGTGATAACTCACTGCTCTCAGTAGTTGCACCCAATCTCATGACTAAACCGCCCACTGTCATGTTCAATAAAGTGGACATAAAGAACGCGAAACAGGCTGTGCAGATGTTCGGACCTGCACAATGTGGTGTTGCTGCTGCGGTGGCGGACTGTGTTAAGGAAGGAGTTATTCCAATCGCAGAGGCCAATGATTTATTTATCTGTGTGGGTGTATTCATTCACTGGGATGCCGAGGACAATACCAAAATACAGGACTGGAATTACGAAGCCACTAAACTGGCTATTAAGCGTGCGGTAGAAGGGTTACCGTTGCCTGCAGAGGTAATTGCCCAAGAAAAGGTGGTACATCACCCACTTGCGGCACATGACTATAAAAAGGGCGGATTCTAGAGATTCACTATTTGAGAAAAACTAGTTGTTCGTACAGAGTATTGGCTAGGGTTGAAGTTTGACTATAATTGCTATATGAGAAGCATCGTATATAAAGACCCCGTCTGTGGCATGATCGTTGAAGCACATACAATTGAAATCAAGTATTCGGATTTTCATTTTGCTTTTTGTTCAAATCAATGTCGTGAACTTTTTTTGGCCAATCCACACCTTTATATCGGATACCCGGGGCACAAGGCTCCCAAGCAGAGGGGTGTGCAAGTGGTGAAACGCCGTCATTTTAGACTTGAGCAGCCACTTACTTCACTTGAATGTGATTTTCTCACGAACGATTTGCGCAACATGATGGGCATACATGAAGTTCATGTCGATGGTATATTGATTGAAATTGCAATGACCTATGACCTTATGGTGGTGACCGCCGAACAAATTGAAGCGCGATTAGCCGAGATTGGTCTCAAATTGGGTGAGGAATGGTCAGAGCGCCTGCGTCGTGGTTTTGTTCACTTTATGGAGGAGTTCGAAGTGTTAGGACTTGAAGAACCCCCTTGCCGTATATAGATCTGTGCTAAAAATATGGATTTTATTAGAAAATTAAAAGTAAAGTCGACTATATATTTCATAAATAATCACAATAAATAATAATATTGGGACTGTAACTTGCGCTATTATTGATATTCACAGCGGGGTGTAAATAGTTATATTTCAGTTGCTAACCTAGTTTGGATGCGAAGCTAGAAATGAATACATTATCTTCAATTAAAGGTATTTTGTTCGATTTGGATGGGGTGCTCTACGTTGGCTCGCATGCTGTTCAAGGCGCGGTTAAGGCTGTTGATGATATTCGTGCCAGCGGTATGCTTTGTCGCTTCGTCACGAACACCAGTACGTTATCATTGACTTCGCTCCAACAAAAAATCAATGCTTTAGGCTTTTCAATTCCTGCTAACGAAATTATCAGTGCACCTCAAGCTACCTTACTTTATTTGAGAAGGCAGCCTAATCCTGTGTGCCGTCTGCTACTAGCTGAAGATGTGAAGAAGGACTTTATTGATTTCAATCAATCAGGAACAACAGCAGATTTCATTGTGATTGGTGACATTGGTAGTGCATGGACTTATCCATTGTTAAATCAAGTATTCAATGGCCTGATGCATGGTGCAAAGCTTATTGCAATCCATAAAAATAGGTTCTGGCAAACAGAGCATGGTTTGCAGATGGATATCGGTGGATTTGTTGACGCACTAGAATATGCCAGTGGTGTCAAAGCCATGATTATCGGTAAACCTTCTCGTGACTTTTTTCAAATCGCTTTAGATGATATGGGGTTAAACTCTTCCGAAGTTGCAATTATTGGGGATGATATTGATGTCGATATTGATGGGGGACAGCAGGTAGGCATAAAAGGTATTTTGGTGCGGACTGGAAAATATCGGCAAAATTACGCTGAGGCATCGGCAGTCAAGCCGGATTTGATAATTGATTCAGTTGTAGAATTACCTAGAGTGCTGGGCATTTAATGCCAGCAGCCATTGTTCTACTAATGTTAAAAAGGAGTTTGCTATGCACGATGATACTTTCAACATGAGCATTCGTAAGTTCTTAAAAATGGTAGGGGTCAGTTCTCAGCACGAAATTGAGCAAGCTGTAGCACAAGCCATTACGAGCGGACATCTCAAAGGTAATGAGAAGTTGCCAGTGAAAATGACATTAACAATAGGCTCAGCAAATCTTAACATCAATTTTGATGGGGTGATTGAACTGGAATAGATGTAACGCAATCACTTCAAAATCAACTGAAAAGGCTGCATACCAGCCACACAAGCACCTATATATTAATGAGCGACTCTGAATCCCTCATTTAGTCTGCTTTTATATTTGCTATTGGGCTCAGCTAACCGATTAACCTTAGCCGCCATAATAAAGTCGTTTTCGTGTAGCCCGCTAATTTTGTGCGTCTGGAACTCGACTTTACAGTAACCCCAGCCAATTGTGAGGTCGGGATGATGGCCTTCTATTTCGCATAACTCACCAACACGTTGTGCCAATTGCATTGCATCTTTAAAGTTATCGAATTTGAAAGTACGTTTCAACTTAGTTGCATTGTCAAGTAATTCCCATCCAGATGCTTCGTGCAAATACTTTTCTGCGACGTCAAAGGGCATCGGTGGAATACCACCTTGGCAAGGTGTACATTTTTTAGCAGTCAGATTCATCTTGTTCATGATACCGTCTCCTTAAATTCTCCTCGAAAATAATCCATAATCAATGCGTTTATGGTGTTGATAAGACCAAAAAAAATATAAAAAGTTTGTCATCAAAAATTCGACAGAAACATGGTGCTGTAGTGGAACTAATAGTATACTAAATTAGTCAACTTTAATGAGAAGTTTTGTTGAGAATCATGTCCGCGGGAAGTGACAAATGAGGACACTTGGACATGGCATATATATTGAAATAAACCATAACTACAGCCAAAAACTTAATATTTAGTCTGGCTAGTTCATTGTCGGAGGTTACCGTAAGACGGGTCTGGAGTCGATATGACCACTGCAACCAAACAATTGGATGAATTGATCAGCAGGGAATATCAGCATGGCTTTTACACCCAGCTGGAAACTGACACTATTCCGCGTGGCCTTAGCGAAGACACTGTCCGGCTGATTTCCACCAAGAAAAATGAGCCGGAGTTTATGCTGGAATGGCGGCTGAAAGCTTATTGGCATTGGCTGACCATGACCGAGCCGAAGTGGGCTAACGTGCATTATCCGCCGATTGATTACCAGAATACATTTTACTATTCCGCCCCGAAATCCGAAAAGGAAGGTCCACGCAGTTTGTCGGAGATTGATCCGGAATTACTGCGTACTTACGAAAAGCTGGGCATTCCACTTAAGGAACAGCAGAAGTTGGCTGGCGTGGCGGTAGATGCAGTATTCGACAGCGTGTCCGTGGCGACCACTTTTAAGACAAAGCTGGCTGAACTCGGTATCATCTTCTGCCCATTTTCCGAGGCGGTGCAAAAGCATCCTGATCTGGTGCAGCAATACCTTGGAACGGTTGTGCCCTATACCGACAACTTCTTTGCCAGCCTCAATTCGGCAGTATTCAGCGACGGCTCGTTCTGCTATATCCCGCCCAGCGTGCGTTGCCCGATGGAGCTTTCTACCTATTTCCGCATTAATGCCAAGAATACTGGACAGTTCGAACGTACGTTAATTATTGCAGATGAGAACGCCTACGTTAGCTATCTGGAAGGTTGTACGGCACCGATGCGCGATGAGAATCAGCTACACGCTGCTGTAGTAGAGCTGATTGCCCTGAAAGGCGCTCGGATCAAGTACGCCACAGTACAGAACTGGTACCCCGGCGATAAGAATGGCAAAGGCGGCATCTATAACTTTGTCACCAAGCGCGGCGAATGCCGCGGCGACAATTCGCACATTTCATGGACACAGGTGGAAACCGGCTCCGCCATCACCTGGAAGTACCCCAGTGTGATTTTGCGCGGCGACAATTCAGTGGGCGAGTTCTACTCGGTTGCCCTTACCAACCATTACCAGCAGGCAGACACCGGCACCAAGATGATTCACATCGGTCGCAATACCAAGAGTACCGTGCTGTCCAAGGGTATTAGCGCTGGCCACGGCCAGAACTCGTACCGCGGGCTGATTAAGGTGCTGCCTAGCGCCGAAAATGCACGCAACTACACACAGTGCGATTCGCTGCTACTGGGAGATCAGTGCGGGGCGCATACCTTTCCCTATATCGAGGTGAAGAACCACAGCGCCAAAGTAGAGCACGAAGCCTCTACCTCACGCATCGGCGAAGATCAGCTGTTCTACTGCACGCAGCGCGGCATCGCGCCGGAAGATGCGGTTTCGATGATTGTCAATGGTTTCTGCAAGGCGGTGTTCCAGGAACTGCCAATGGAATTCGCGGTGGAAGCACAGAAGCTGCTTGGTGTCAGTCTTGAAGGCAGTACAGGTTAAGGGGGATAGCATGCTGACTATTAAAAATTTGCACGTGAGCATAGATGACAACGGCAACGGTAAGGAAATCCTGCGCGGCATCAATCTCAATGTAAAGGCTGGGGAAGTACACGCTATCATGGGGCCGAACGCTTCCGGCAAAAGTACGCTGGCACAAGTGCTGGCCGGGCGCGAAGGCTATCAGGTGACTGCAGGCAGCGTGCGCTATTTGGGACAGGACCTGTTGGCAATGACGCCGGAACAGCGGGCATGCGAAGGTATATTCCTGGCATTTCAGTACCCGGTAGAAATACCCGGCGTGAGCAACGCGCTGTTCCTCAAGACTGCCCTCAACGCAATGCGCAAGCAGCACGGGCTGCCGGAGCTCGACGCTATGGATTTCCTGAGCCTGGTGCGCGAGCGGATGAAACGGGTAGGTATGGACGAAGCCCTTCTTTCGCGAGCAGTGAATGAAGGCTTTTCCGGCGGCGAGAAGAAGCGCAACGAGATTCTGCAATTGACCGTACTGGAGCCGAGATTGGCTATTCTTGACGAAACCGATTCCGGCCTTGATATTGATGCGCTCAAGCTGGTGGCGGACGGTGTGAACGACATGCGCAGTCCTGAACGCTCCATCGTGCTGGTTACCCATTATCAACGCCTGCTGGACTATATTGTACCGGATGTCGTACATGTGTTATCGCAAGGGTGTATCGTCAAATCAGGCGACGCGAATTTGGCCCGGGAGCTGGAACGTCATGGCTATAGCAGGGTTGAGACTGAGAACACAGCAAAGCAGGTGGCTTAGGAGAAGCGAAATGGAAGTGCAACTGCAATCCTGGCAAAACATGAAACTGGCGCAGGTCCCTCACATGCTGGCTGGCCATGCCATGCCATGGGTATTGGCGGCACGACGGTCAGCATTCGAACGTTTTGCGGCGCACTGCTTTCCCACCCGGCGTGAAGAGGAATGGAAATATACCGATGTGTCGATAATCGGCAGGCGTTCTTCTTTGGCGCCTGATCACATTCCACCTGATCCATCGTCTGAGGCCAAGCTGCTTGCATGGACCTTGGCCAGTGAAAGTTTGTATTTGATGGTTTTTGTCAATGGTCATTATGCTCCTGGTTTATCTATGACAGACGATTTGCCTGCTGGCGTGCGAATGGCAAGTCTGGCCAATATTCTCGAAAATGGAGCTGACTTGCCAGAATCATATTTTGATCCGCAGCATGAACATACCATTTTTGCTGCGCTTAATAATGCTTTTGCTACGGATGGCATGGTGCTGGATCTGTCGCCAGGCACTGTGTTGAAAGCACCGATTTACCTGCTGTATATTGCCAGCGGGCATGGGGTGGCGATTTATCCGCGGAATATCGTGGTTGCAGGAGAGGATGCACAGGCCACGGTAATAGAGCATTACATGGGTACGCTGGATGCACACAATTTCACTAATGCTGTGACACAGATCAGTCTTAGTGCACATGCTGAAATTGAACATTGCAAATTACTACAGGAAGGACCTGCCGCTACCCACGTTGCAGGTATCCACGCAGAGCAGGCATCAGATAGCCATTTTATTTCGCATTCTTTTGCCCTGGGAGGTCGTCTCGCGCGCAACGACATTACAGCGCAACTATTAGGCAAGAGTTGTCATTGCACTATGAATGGCCTCTATCTACTCAATGAACGTCAGCATCTGGATCACCACACCCGAATTGATCATCTTGCACCTGAATGCATTAGCCGAGAATATTATCGTGGCATCTTAGATGGAGAGTCTCATGGCGTATTCAACGGCAAAGTAGTGGTTCACCCAGGAGCCAACAAAACAGATGCTCACCAGGCAAATCACAACCTGCTGCTGTCGCGACAAGCCGAGGTGGATACCAAGCCGCAGCTGGAAATTTTTGCAGACGACGTAAAATGCACACATGGCGCCACTGTTGGTCAGTTGGATGATGATAGTCTATTTTACTTGCGTTCGCGCGGAATAGATGCCGAACTGGCGCGATCAGTACTGATCTACGGTTTTACCAATGACATTATCGGACGCGTTAACATGCCAGAATTGCGCACACGCATCGAGCATCTGGTGCTGGAACGGTTGCCACAAGGTGATCAGATTAAGGAGTTGCTATGATTCTAGACAATCTATTTCAATCACTGTCTTACTACGACGAAAGCTCAGAGAAGTATGGAGTGCATTCTTGGCGAGCGGATTTCCCTATTCTGGAAACAAGCGTCCATGGCAAGCCGCTGGTTTATTTAGATAATGCGGCCACGACGCAGAAACCACTGGCGGTGATTGAGGCTGAGAGTCTGTATTACCGTCATGACAACGCAAATGTGCATCGTGGCGTGCATCTATTGAGTCAGCGCGCTACCGATGCCTTTGAAGCAGCGCGGTTCAAAGTACAGCATCTTATCAACGCCGTCAGCCCGGATGAGATTATTTTCGTTCGTGGAACCACCGAGGCGATTAACCTAGTTGCCCAAAGTTATGGGCGTAGCCGTTTTAAGGCTGGGGACGAAATAATTCTGAGCAGGATGGAGCACCACTCCAACATCGTGCCCTGGCAGATATTGTGCGAACAGACTGGTGTGAATTTGCGCATCATTCCAATCAATAATAGCGGGGAACTTGAACTGGAGGCCTATAATCAGCTACTTAACCTGCGGACCAAGCTGGTAGCGGTGGCGCATGTTTCCAATGCGATGGGTACGATCAACCCCGTCAGAGCGATGATAGACTTGGCTCATGTTCACGGTGTGCCGGTACTGCTTGACGGTGCACAGGCCATTGCCCACTTGCCTGTAGATGTGCAGTCACTGGATTGTGATTTTTATGCATTTTCTGGACATAAACTATATGGTCCAACTGGTATTGGTGTGCTCTTCGGCAAAGCAGCTTTACTCGAGGCCATGCCGCCGTATCAGGGTGGTGGGGATATGATACGCTCGGTCAGCTTTGACGGCACGACCTACAACACGTTGCCATACAAATTTGAAGCGGGTACCCCTAATATCGCTGGTGTCATCGGACTGGGAGCCGCGGTGGATTACTTGGCCGGTATCGGTTTTGATGCGCTTATTGAGCATGAATTAGCACTATTGGCTTATGCAACGCAGTCTGTAAGCGATATCCCAGGATTGCGCATCATCGGTAATGCGTTGGAAAAAACTGCCATCCTGTCATTTGTCTTGGAGGGTATACATCCCCATGATATTGGCACAATACTGGACCGTCATGGCGTGGCAATCCGCACTGGACATCATTGCACAATGCCACTAATGGAACACTTTGGCATAGCAGCCACGGCGCGCGCCTCATTCGCCTTGTACAACACTAGAACTGAGGTAGATAAACTGGTAGAGGCCATCTACCACGTGAAGGAATTATTTGGGCGATGAATGATGAGTGACTTACGCGACCTCTATCAGGAAACCATCTTTGACCATTACCGTCAGCCACGCAATTTTGGCCGATTGCAAGGTGCCAACCGCAGAGCTGAAGGCTACAACCCGCTGTGCGGCGACAAAGTGACGTTGTATCTGCGGGTAGAGGACGGCGTGATTTGCAATGCTCGCTTTGAAGGTTCCGGTTGTGCCATTTCAACTGCATCAGCTTCACTAATGACTGAGAACCTAAAGGGCAAGCGAGAAGAAGAAGCGCTACAATTGTTCGATAAATTTCATGGTATGGTCACTGGTAGCACCATGACTAATGACTTGGGAAAACTTGCAGTGTTGGCAGGGGTCACTGAATTTCCTCAACGAGTAAAATGTGCCACACTTGCCTGGCACACCATGAAGGCTGCTCTGCAAAATATTGGTGAGCCAGTGACTACGGAGTAAAGTGCATTCAAAAGACGATATATGCTTGATTGGAAAAAAATTAGTGAGCAACAACAAGAAACGCAACCCCCTAGTAAAGAGGAGCTGCAATCACGCATTGTCGAGATGCTACGTACTATCTACGATCCTGAAATGCCTGTGAATATTTACGATCTCGGTCTAGTGTATGGTTTGGAGATTGAATCATCAGGGTTGGTAAATGTTCGCATGACCCTGACTGCACCTAATTGCCCAGTGGCGCAGAGTTTTCCCCAGCATGTGCAGGAGGTGTTGATGTGTGTGCCGGGGGTCAGTGATGTGAAGGTAGAGTTAGTATGGGAGCCGCTTTGGAGTAGAGATCATATGACCGAGGCGGCAAAACTATCACTTGGAATGTTGTAAATGAGATTTCTTAGGAGATGAATCATGAGCGAGTGGATTGATGTTGCAGCAGTAGCAGATTTCTTGCCAGGAACCCGTCGTATGGTATCTACAGATGAATCTTCTATCCTTGTATTTAATCTCGATGGCCGCTATTACGCGGTGGAAAACAGATGCACCCATGAAGATGCTGAGCTATTTGATGGAGTACTTGAGGGTGACGAAATCATCTGTCCGCTTCATGGGGCAAGTTTCTCGGTGGTTACTGGAGCCGTTCTTGGCCCTCCTGCCTACGAGAGCCTGTGTACTTTTCCTGTTAGAGTCACCAATGGCTGGGTTGAGGTTGATGCTGAAGCGGAATGGGATATTGCATAACACGATAATTTACTTTTGCTATAGGTGCTTAAATTTAAGACTGAATCACCAGGGAAATCGTCACCCTCACCGATAGTTTGCATCTTGTGTTCTATCCATGGCGATTTGCTGTTCGAATTTGTCGCCTAGCGCCAGCAAGCGCTGCTTGTTGATGACAGCTTCATTGCGCTCCTCCATATGGAATTCGAAATAACGCGTCATGACAATCGCATCGGTTGGACATGCCTCTTCACAAAAGCCGCAATAAATACATTTGAATAGGTCAATGTCATAGCGGGTGGTGCGTCGTGTACCATCAGAGTTTTCTTCAGAATCAATAGTGATACACATTGCAGGACATATTGCTTCGCAGAGCTTACACGCGATGCAGCGTTCTTCACCATTTGGATAACGGCGCAAGGCATGTAAGCCACGAAAACGTGGAGACAATGGTGTTTTTTCCTCTGGATATTGCACCGTGACCTTAGGCTTGAACATGCTTCTCCCAGTAATAGCCATGCCACGCAACAACTCAAGCAACAACCATGTATTGAAATATTCACGCAATGGGCGCATATACTCGCTCCACATCAACCACAAATCAATAAATTAAGCTCCTATTAGTTAATAGCTTTGGTGTTGCTCCGTTTCAAGGAAATATCACATGGTCAGTTGGCCAAGTACCCCAATACGCTGCTTCAGGATGCGTTTTTTCCACCTTCTGTCGAATTTCATGGACTCTATGAAATGGCGCAAGCACTATCATCAATATCTGTCCCTCAGCAATCTGCCCTTCAAATTGCTTGAATTGAGCATTGGGAATGTTAGTCGCAACTATTGCTGTCATTAGACCTCCTACCAAAATCCCTACAAAAGTACATATAAGTAGGGTTGTGGCGGTGGGCAACGGCATGGTGTACCACCACGTAGGTACTAATAATGCTATTAGTCCTAAAGTAAATCCGAGCAATGCACCCATCCCCATGCCAAATTCCCAGCCTTCAATCAAATCAGATCTTTCGGTGATTGTTGCTTCAGGCAGGTCACCTAATGGTGTATCTGGACTGCCTAGAAAGTGAATGCTATCAGCATTGACACGTGCAAGCAGCAGATCATCCATCATTTTACGTGCGCTATTTACTCCGGGTAGCAGAAAATATAATCGACGTTTCATTTTTAGCTCCTAATGTAGTTATTTTCCTTCTATAATTTATCAAATATATTACCTAGTATCAGTTCGGAACTTTGTTGCCTCTTCCCATCCACTGGTTGCGTTTCCCGCACTATAAGAATGTGCGCCAGTACCAGCTAGATGACCACCATCGACAATCAAGTATTCTTCGCGAATTGGTCGATATGCAAACCAGCATTCCAGAATTTCACGGGTTCCTGAAGCATAACGTGCTTGTGCACTTAGACTGGTACCAGAAATATGAGGTGTCATGCCATGGTGTGGCATCGTTCGCCAGGGGTGATCTTGAGGTGCTGGTTGTGGAAACCAGACGTCGCCAGCATAACCTGCCAGATGGCCATTTTCCAGTGCCCGTGCAATTGCATCTCTGTCGCAGATCTTTCCACGTGCAGTGTTGATGAGATAGGCGCCACGCTTCATCTTGGCGATCAACTTGTCATCGAACATGTGTTCAGTTTCTGGGTGTAGTGGGCAGTTAATCGTTACCACATCACATACCTTGACCATAGATTCAACACTGGTGTGAAAGGTGAGATTGAGCTCTTTTTCAATGTCAGGAGACAGGCGGTATCTGTCTGTATAATGTAACTTCACATCAAATGCTTTTAGTCTTCTAAGTACGGCCAAACCGATGCGCCCAGCTGCAACTGTACCTACATTCATGCCTTCCAAATCGTAGGATCTCTCCACGCAGTCTGCGATGTTCCAACCACCCTTAACTACCCATTGATATGAAGGAATATAGTTACGAACCAAACTTAAAATCATCATCACCACATGTTCTGAAACGCTGATACTATTGCTGTAGCTAACCTCAGCCACAGTCACGCCATGCCTCATCGCAGCTTCTAGGTCAATATGATCCGAACCAATTCCTGCAGTAATTACAAGTTCAAGTTTCTTTGCCTTTCTGAAACGTTCTTCTGTAAGATAAGCAGGCCAGAAAGGTTGTGAAATAACAATATTAGCGTCGGGAAGCTCTTTTTCAAATACAGAGTTTGGACCATCTTTATTTGACGTCACGACAAATTTGTGGCCAGCCGATTTGAGGAATTTCCGTAATCCCAGCTCACCAGAAATACTGCCTAATAACTGTCCTGGTTTGAAGTCAATAGATTTCGGCGTAGGTAGTGTTTGACCACCGGGGTAGGACTTAATCGTGGGAATATTGTCACGTGCATAAGATTTTGGGTAGCCAGTGACAGGATCATCGTAGAGTACGCAGAGTACTTTGGACATTTTAGTCTCCTTTGCTTAATTGAATATCAGGCAGTCTCTTCGTGGCAAAGTACCAATCTGTCACTTGATAATCATTGCCTTCTGCCCGTTGTTCGGCATCACTCATAGTTACTGGTGCAGGAATGATTACCTCTTTACCAAGCGTCCAGTTGGCTGGGCATGCCACCTTGTTTGCATCTGCCATTTGTAGGGCATCAATCATTCGCATGATTTCATCGAAATTACGCCCCACATTCATCGGGTAGTAGATCATTGCACGAAGGATGCGTTTGGGGTCTATGAAGAACACACATCGAACCGTGGATGTATTACTGCTGGATTCATGAATCATGCCGTATAGACGAGAAACTTTTTGATCTAAATCAGCAATGATTGGAAAGTCTATTTTGATGTTAAATTTATCTTGAATGTTGCGTGACCAAGCAATATGGCTATAAATGCTATCCACTGAACAACCGAGTAAAGCTACATTTCTTTGTTTAAACTCGTTATGGCGCTTAGCAAACTCAATAAGTTCAGTAGTGCAAACTGGTGTAAAGTCAGCAGGATGGGAGAATAGAATAACCCACTTATTTCGTTGCCATTCAGAAAGATGGATGAATCCAGCGGTTGTCTGCGCCTCGAAATCGGGTACAGTTTTATTTAACTCTAAATATACAGACGTATTTTCAACTGAGATTATGCTCATGACAAACCTCCTTGCATGAAAACAACGGAAGTGCATACTAAATGAGCAAAACTTGTGTATGCACCGCACAATAGTTACTCAGTTTATTAGTCAAAAAATAATGTGAAATGTTCGTAAATTTTTTATTTTTATGCAAAATATCTTTAAATAATGAGGTTGTATCTATGGGGTAATATGATGAAACCAATCTAAACAGTAATGAGCCAGGAAATAGTTATTGACCGAACATTTTGAATGTCGCTTAAGGGCAATGGCAGTCGGTAGTATATTGATGCTGACAGGCCGCTAAGGGATTTTTCTGCCACCTGTTAAAATTTGGTGAGCTTCCGGTTTGGGTCCAGGCTGTGTAAAAACGAAAAAAAATAACGATATATCCGGAACTTACTCGGCGTAAATTTTGATTTACGCTAAAACTTCGTTGATATGTTTCTGTTTTATCCAGATTGAAACGCAAATACTTTAACAAAAGCAAAGGTAAACGGCCCCTAGGCCACCATTGCTTCCATTAGCGCTACCGTTCCCATTAGCTTTATGACCCTTTTCATGTTGTAGGCCAGAATGTGTAAACTCATTTCTGTACTAACTCGCGGTAGCGTCTTGGTTAAGAAATGGGTGTAACCCATCCATGATTTTAAAGTGCCAAAGGGATGTTCAACGGTTTGGCGTCGAATACGCATCATTTCAGGCTGAAGCTCCAGGCGTGTGTGCATGGCATCAATGACGCCTTCATGTTCCCAGCGGGTGATTCTCCGTTCTTTACTCGGCGTGCATTGCGCTTTCATTGCGCAGTGTTGACATTGTGAACTCCAATAGCGATGCAGATTTAGACCATGTTCTGTCGTTGCCATGCGAAATGGGAGACGTTCTCCTGCGGGACATCGGTATTCATTGTCCTTAGCAATA
>JABFSV010000491.1 GCA_013140405.1 Methyloglobulus sp.
CTTATATCCTTAAACCAGCCCGTGCCATTAACGAATTGACCATTGACCTTATCGTCACCAAAGAAAAAAAGTACGGTGGCCTAAGCAAAGGCCGCAAAACCAGTTTGCACAATTTGCGTTACAGTTTTTCCTACTATCCTTACGTAACGCCGGAAGATAGTGAACTTGCCAAAATCATTTCTGCGCTTGATAATTCTGTCGGTGACGAACCTTTAATAACCGGTTCTATGGGCGCTATCGCCCTATCAAAATTATTACAAACAGGCCGTTTGTTCTGGCAAGATCTTGAAGGATCTGCACTTAGATCGGGGACTGCCCGTGACTTACGGTTTAACTGGCAGATCACCACACAGGGTGATTATCAATTGCACACAGCTATCGAACCGGCAGCTTTGCCGATATTGGTTGACCCGCCACATTATCTCGATCCTGAAGAAAGCACTGTTGGCGGCTTTACAGCAGCCAGCCTTACTCATCCGCAACTTAGAAATATCCTTGCCGCACCGCCAGTACCCGAAAAGGTTGCCGATGAATTCAGCTATCGGTTGACTGCTGAACATCCCGAACTGCCCTTACCTCCCCCCAAAAAAGTTGCCTTGACGGAACTGCTTGATTTAAAACCCATACCCCAGCTTCTCCTATACGGAGAACAGGCCAATCCCAGGCAGTACACGCATTTCATGGCGGTAAACTTCAAGTACGGTGATTTCCTTTTGCCAGGTAATGAGGATAAAAACTACAGCATAATAAAAACAACACAGGGCTTGATACGGATCAAGCGAGAGCTTGCTGCTGAAAAATCAGCCATTTCACGGCTTACCGAACTCGGCTTCACGCCAACACCAACGACGGAAGCGAAGGGGAAGGAACTCATTCTGGGTAGTTTCGAAAAATCTTCAGTGGAAAGCGCATCACGCTGGGGCTATTTCCTGGATGCCGTATTACCGGAATTGGAAAAGGACGATTGGCTGATTGAAATCCACGACAGCTTTTTGCTGAATTTCCAAAGCGTAGACAACTGGGATGCTGAGATCAGCGACAGTCAAAATGACTGGTTTGAGATGCGTTTCAATATCGAGGTCGAAGGGCAATCAATACCTTTGCTGCCCCTGATTATGCCCGTACTGGAAAATTACGACCTGCACAACCTGCCAGAATTACTGAATATCCCTGTCAGCGATTACCGCTATCTGACCATATCCAGTGAGAAAATCAGGCCGTTTTTGGCTATTCTGTTGGAACTGTTTGGTAGCAGCACTCTGGACAAAAACGGTTCGCTAAAAATCTCCCGTTTTAATGCCGCCAGCCTTGCTGATATGGAAACACACAGCTACGGCCTGTTTTCGATCAAGGGGGGAGACGAATTAAGGCGGCTCGCGCAAAAACTAACTGATTTTAAAGGCATCGCTGATGTGCCAGTACCTGACAATCTTCATGCCACATTGCGGGAATACCAAAAATTAGGCCTCAACTGGCTGCAATTTTTACGGGAATATTCCTTTGCCGGCATTCTCGCCGACGATATGGGATTAGGCAAAACTGTCCAAACCCTCGCACACTTATTGGTGGAAAAGCAAAGTGGACGGATGCAAGCACCCAGCTTGATTATCGCCCCTACCAGCTTGCTCAGCAATTGGCGGCGAGAGGCAGAACGCTTTACCCCCGACCTGAATATGCTGATTTTGCAAGGTACTGAACGCAAGCAATTGTTTTACAAAATCAGAGATTACGACCTTATTATGACCACTTATCCCTTATTGCCCAGGGACGAGGAAACCCTCCTGGAACATCAGTATCATTATTTAATCTTGGATGAAGCCCAGATCGTCAAAAATCCACTGTCCAAAGGTGCACAAATCGTCCGCCAGATCAAGTCCAGTCATCGCTTGTGTTTAACGGGTACGCCGATGGAAAATCATTTAGGCGAACTGTGGGCGCAATTTGATTTTTTAATGCCGGGTTTTTTAGGAAATAGCGCAGCGTTTAAAAAACTGTATCGTACACCCATTGAAACATTCGGCAACGCCGAACAAAAATCTCGTTTGTCGAGTCGAGTTGCGCCGTTCATGCTACGGCGCACCAAGCAGGAAGTCGCTTCGGAATTACCGGCCAAAACCGAAATCATCCGCTCAGTTCCGCTCTATGAAAAACAAGCCGCATTGTATGAAAGCATCCGCCTGACCATGGAGAAAAAAGTCCGCGACGCAATTGCCCAAAGAGGCTTGTCACGCAGCCATATTACTATCTTGGATGCCCTGCTAAAGCTGCGCCAAACCTGCTGTGATCCCCGTACTTTACTGATCCAGGAAGCACAAAAAATCAATCAATCAGCAAAACTCGACCTGCTCATGGAGCTAGTGCCGGAACTGCTGGAAGAAGGGCGGAAAATCCTCATATTTTCCCAATTTACCCGCATGATTGCGCTAATTGAAGATGAACTCAACAAACGGACAATCGGTTACAGCAAACTGACTGGGCAAACCAAAGACCGCGATGCAGCCATTGAAATGTTCAAAAGCGGCGAGGTTGATGTATTCCTGATTAGCCTGAAAGCGGGCGGTATCGGTTTAAATCTGACTGAAGCCGATACGGTCATCATTTACGACCCCTGGTGGAACCCAGCGGTGGAAAGCCAAGCCGCCGACCGCGCCCATCGCATCGGGCAAGACAAACCGGTATTCGTCTACAAACTCATTACCGAAAATACCGTCGAAGAAAAAATGATCGCCATGCAGGAACGCAAACGCGCTCTGGCAGACAGCATTTATAACGACGGAGCAAAAAATGAAGCCTTACAATTGACGGCTGAAGACCTCACGGCTTTGTTTGAGCCGTTATAACTTCGGACAGACAGACTTCAGAAGCAATCTTCCATAGCACAAGAAAAGCCACAGGCTAAAATAGCCAAGTTGGGATTGCAAAATCCGGCTAATAACCCATCCTTCTCGGATTGGTTATAGCGGTATAAAAGCCACCTCGGCTTTGCAATTTAAATCGCAGAATGCCTTTTGTTATCTATATTCAAGAGTTAAGAGCGTTGTAATCGGAAAACCAATTTTAATGCGACACTTTGGCCTTTACAGGTGTACAAACTTGGACTTTCCGCATAAGCTTACGTCAAAACAAACCAACTATTCCCATTGTTAATAAATTGCTTGAATGAGCTAACCAACTATATCATTCTGATTTTGCGACGCTCTGTCATAGACAAAAGTGAGCGGCTTTCACTGCAATCAAGTACAGAGCGTTTTCGGCAGTCGGAATGAATTTTTCCATCGTCATTCCAACACTTAACGAGGAACAATCCATAGTAAATTATCTAACGGCACTACAGCCTTACCGGGATTATTGTGAGATTATCGTTGTCGATGGTGGCAGCGTGGATAATACAAAGTCACTCGCCAAGCCGCTATGTGACAAGCTCATCTTATCTGCAAAAGGCCGTGCTATCCAGATGAATGCGGGAGCTGAAAACGCAGAAGGTGATGTCCTGATTTTTTTACATGCCGATACATTTTTGCCCGAAACAGCTTTACATCAGATTGCACAAGCAATCAATCATCAACAGTGGGGACGGTTTGATATCAAACTCAGCGGCGACCATCCTATGTTAAAAGTGATTGCCTGGCTCATGAATTACCGTTCGCGGCTTACCGGAATTGCGACGGGGGATCAGGTTATTTTCCTGACAAAACAGCTATTTGAATCTGCCGGGCAATATCCGGTCATACCCTTAATGGAAGATATAGCCTTGTGTAAAAAACTTAAGCAAATAAGTCCGCCGATTTGCCTAAAAGCCAAGGTAATAAGTTCGGGCAGACGTTGGGAACAATTTGGTGTGATTAAAATGATATTGCTAATGTGGAGCTTGCGCCTACGGTATTTCCTGGGCGAAGACCCGCAAATTTTGGCGCATTTATACAATAAGGGGGCGTTTTGGAAAACTTGATTAGGCTGGGTGTGGCACTAGGCATTTTTTGTGTCATGGTAAGTTGGGAAGCAATCAAACCAAGGCGCGTCCAGCATTTGAGTCGTCAGCAACGTTGGCCGATTAATCTTGGGCTTGCCCTGTTCAACATGGTTTTGATGCGTTTTACCCTAGGCAGTTTGGCTTACATGAGCACTGTAATGGCAGCGGAACACGGTTACGGCTTGTTGAATATACTGTCTGTGCCAGACAGCGTGTCTATCATAGCGACGTTGCTACTCCTAGATTTCGCCATCTACTGCCAACACATCATCATGCACAAATGGTCGTGGCTATGGCGGCTGCATAAAATCCACCATACCGATTTAGAGTTTGATGCGACCACGGCTCTGCGTTTTCATCCCCTGGAAATTATCCTCTCCATGTTCTACAAGGCGGCGTGTGTTGTTGTTATCGGTGGCAATCCGATTGCAATAATTGCCTTTGAGATTATCCTGAACGGCGCGGCAACGTTCAACCACAGCAATGTCATGATTCCCGATAAGGTCGATAAAATACTTCGCTGGTTAATAGTTACGCCTGATATGCACCGCATCCACCATTCCGCAGAACCCGCTGAAACGGACAGCAATTACGGCTTTTCTATTTCCTGCTGGGACAGGCTGTGCAAAACTTACACCTCCGAGCCTAAACAATCCCAAACTACGATGCCCATAGGTTTAAATGCTTTCCGTAGGCAGACGGAATTGGGCTTTATGCAATGCCTACTTATTCCCTTCAAACCACAAGCTAAACGTTAAGGATAATGTACGCTTATCCTGACGCGGTTATCATGGTGTTCTGCAAAGCTCCAATACCAGGGCAAGTTAAAACCCGCTTGATTCCGGCTTTAACAAGTGAGGAAGCGGCGCAACTACACTGCGAACTGACCGAGCTTACATTACATACCGCCACGCAAAAGCGTTTATGTGAAGTGCAATTATGGTGTTCGCCGCGCATCGACCATCCTTTCTTTTATCCGTTGTCGCAGAGATATTCTATAGCTCGGCAATTACAACAAGGCGAAGATTTGGGCAACCGGATGCATCATGCTTTTGTTGAGGCACTAACCCATTTCAACAGTGCAATTATCATCGGTTGCGATTGCCCTTCCCTTACTAGCGATGATCTTGAGCAGGCTTTAATTAGGCTAAATCAAGATGCACAGTGCGTATTAGCACCGGCTGAAGATGGTGGCTATGTATTGATCGGGCTTAAACAACCACAACCGACTTTGTTCGAAAACATGCCTTGGGGTTCTGATCAGGTATTGCGACAAACGCTGACCAGAATTCAGTCATTAAACCTCGTTGCTTATGAGCTAAATACCCAATGGGATCTTGATACTATTGATGATCTCAAACGTTATCGGCATGAAAATGTCTGATGCAAACCTGATAGGCATTATTCAAAAAAACCGCCCTTTTTAAATTTTTCCCATTTCGCCAGAAATTTCTTTTTGTTAAACAGGTAATAGATAAAAAGCAACAAAAACGGCCAAAGCAGGAAAAAAAGCACTTTAAAGATTATTCCTATTTCCATGAATACCGCCTATTTGAAAGGTTTAAGTTCTGTATTTTGTGCGACTATTTTTTAATCTGAGCCGAGCGTACACGTAAGTCCGCCGATTATATCGAGACCAAGTCTCGCCCAGCAATATTGTATCGTTTTTAAAATATAGGTGTAACTTTAGCTCTTGTTTGGACTAATTTAAAAAACGAAATGGGTTTTGGTAGGCACTTTAAATAAAGTCAGTCGGCCTATGTTGATACTTGATTTTGATTTTTTCGAATTGCGCCGTGGATTGTACTCGGACAATAAAAAAGGGCTTGGTAAATTACCTAAAACCTTTTATATAGATAACTTTGGTGGTGGGTCGTGCGCGGTTCGAACGCGCGACAACCGCATTAAAAGAGTATACTAGACGCTTTGAAGCAACCTGAAACTACACTGTATACCTTATACGCCGATAGTTTCAAAAAGCTACGTTTTACCTTGGTATAGCTTAAATCAGCGCCTAAAATTGCGCCTTTCCTGTTTTTTCAACCAGTTAGGCGCATTGCCAGCAAAGCCACGATCACGCTATACAACAATGGCGCAATTACACATACTGATTTTTTCGATTGACAATCGCACTATCGGCTATCCAGCGCTTTCAGGTGTTTCTTGGCACAAAAAAGCCGCATGATAGCGGTTGGTTTTGGATTCGTGACACGGTATTGTTAAATAAATATAGATTTCCCGTTATTCCAATAGGCCATGAACAGCTTGGCCGAGCATTCCAGCATGTCTTGGCTTTTGCTGTAACACTTGATTTTCCGTTTCAACCTTACCAAGCGGTGCCGCAACAGGCTGTTGTAGCCTTCCGCCGTGTAGGTCTCTGCCCTTGGTATTGGATTGCATATGCAACGCAGCGGGCACAAAATGCCCGTAAGGTTGCCAAATACCCAAAGGGCATAAATAATCCGCCATCACCGCTTCGATTCCTGGTCGCACAATGGCTACCTAGGGCCTCCGCCCAGTTTCCGCGTCGCGGGGAACAACCCACAGCGCAACCGAGGAACCGTTTCCCATGTCGATCAATAGCCGTCCACTTGTGCCCTGTGGGTAGGACCCAGCGGTAGTTTTTTTATGCCCGACATAGCTGTGCAGTTCGTCCATCTCCACCACCTTGGCTTCGGTGGCCGCGTTGCGAACCGATTCGACCGCCTTGCCGAAGGACCTGACCCAGTAATAAACAGCAACGTGGCTGACCCCCAAAAAACGGCCTATGGCGCGGAACCCCATGCCTTCCAAATACAGCTGCAAGGCCTGCCCCCCCGAACGCCGCACCTGCCAACCGTTCGGCCACGGTGTGTCGATAGCCACAGCCTATTAATTTAACAATGGCTCTAGACTATCAGGAGAGATTAAAATTTCTGACGAGTTGCCATAATTCAGTGGCCAGTTCGTCAGGTTGTTTCTTCCATCGCCACTCCGATTCTTTCAGGTGGAGTCGGAAGTTTACCGAGAC
>JABFSV010000377.1 GCA_013140405.1 Methyloglobulus sp.
GGTTTTGGGGAAAGACACACCGCGTGCCCCGCTTGAAGTCATCAGAAAAACTTTCACCGTATCCCGACGCTCATCTGCAATCAACGCTTTGCGCTTGGAAGCGGTCACACTTGAATCCAGAATGGCTACTTGGTTTGAGCTTAATAATGGCTGACTGTTTTCGCCCGTCACCAACACCGTTTCAACCGAACGAAGAAAGGCTTTGTCCTGAGCGAAAAAAATTATCTGGTCCGCCCCTGAATCAAGTGCGCGTTTAATTTCCTGGATGACATTACCGATTACAGCCTCTCCTTGTTGCTCGGCAATGGCTTGACGGACTGTCTGCATTTTTCCGTCGGCTAGCTCCCCCGGGGTTACTAAATCCAGCCTAACCCGGTAGTCTATGGACAGTTTCGATGCCGGGTAACTATTGGTCATAATATGCAAAACCGGAAGACGTCTACCGCCAATCCTGACCGGCATGGCGGCCAGTCGAAATGGTCTTTTGCCTGAGCTTTTGGAAACCAGCACTTTATCCGGGGCACGTTTGCCACTGTTAAGATATCGGTCCAGGACAATTTCATTACCTAGCGAGGCATCAGAGATGATAAGAATCACCCGAAATAGCGGCTCTTTCTCGAAGGGTGTAATGAACTGTTGATTTAGCCACTTGGCGATGGAATGAATAAACGGTGCGCCGGCACCGTCGGCCGTTAGTTCATCCACCATGACGACGATGGTTGATATACGGTTTGCAAATGCCCGTCTTTCCTGTTTGCCCGTCTGATTGCTGATCGGATTTCTAAACAGATTATCCAGCGCGGACAGCGTACTTTTGTCGCCACCCAACTCACGATAACCTTGGATAGCCGCTGTTAAAACAACCTGATTAATGTCGGGATTATCTGCAAGCAGGGTGCGGGTCGTAATTGATAAAACCTTTAACACGCCAGGTCGCTTAACGTCTTCCATCCGGTCTTGCCGTTCGGTTTCGGCACGTTTTCGATGGCTCGAACCGATATGAGTTAGTTCCAGGTCTTCTTTTTCGGATGGAGCAAGAACTAGCGTACTGCCGTCGGGACACTTCAGATCTTTAACACCATCAACAACGACTGCGCTATCAACTTTTCGTTTCGGTACTGTGCTTTCCCGAACTTGTTTTTCATACCAGGCCTTGGCTGCTCCAATCAGCTTCGAGTTGGTAGTGACGGTGAGAATGCCGGTTGGCTGTTTACTTTGTCTGTCCCGTGCAAGATTTTCGGTGACGTCATCGTTAATGATGACCCGTGGACTGACATAGAGAAACAGAAATCCCCCGTCGGATTCCTTGAGGTAATTCACGACCGCTGTGGTTTTACCAATACCCGGATTACCTTCAAGTCCAAGAACGGTCACTTGACCGGGCACTGATGCCCGCATGCCGGCCATAACAGCGGCAGCGTGCAGATCACGCAGCGGTACTTCCTTATCGATCTCAACCCGCTCGGCTAGTGCTTCCGATACGGCGGTTTTGGGATCCAGCCTCAGAAAATCCGCTATGTTCTGGTCTGAGTTCACCCAAGACAGCGCTTGCTGCCATGACATTGTCGCCATCGGGTTGAGAAATCCCTCAACGTCCTCGGTGAAATTGAATGCCAGACTATTGCCGGGATCGGGTATCTCGCGCATTTCAAGAAACTGTTTGCTGATAACCTTGGGCAGCGCTTTCCGAATCTTGTCAAATGCAAAGCGAATATGATCTTCCAGCGCTTCTTCGTCGCAATCCGGTGTCTTTTCAGTATCACGGTAGGCTCGACCAAGATTCTCAATAAGAGCAATTCTTGGGTCCATAGCATCTTTCGTAAAGAACTTGGCACATAGGCTTTCAAAGCCATTCTGGGTTATAGATAACGCCCGCGCATTGAAGGTGCGATCATCGCATCCCTTGCTACTGAGCCAACGCAGAGTGGTTTGAACATAGGAGGCGGCCTGGCAGAGTTTGTACAATGGTTTATCGCGACTGGTAAAAGCCTGCAAGTGCTCTTTAATCCGTGGCGAAAGTGCAAAACCTTCCCCTGAGACTTCAGCACAAACTCTTGAAAAAACGCTTCTGGACTCCATAAACCAAGCAAAACGTCGCAATTCGTCCAGATGAGCATCGGGCTTGGTGTAATCTGCGTTTTCCGGTAAACCGTTGAGCGAAAACTCCAGGCAAAGTAATTCCCTGTCTAATGCGACATGGTTAGGTTCCAGCCAAAGCAGAAAATCAGCTCTGGCTGGATAGCCTTTTTGGGTTAGAACGGAACCGGCTGTGCCAGCTACGTCAAAAGCGGTCGAGAATGCCTGCAAAGCTCTGTTGGTTTCAACATCGAAGTCAGCTTGTAATCGAGGTAACTGCAGCGGGCACCATAATGCTTTGATGGTGTAATCTTCTGGATCAGCTTTTAGCTTACGCAGATATTCGCGCATAGCCGTTTGACCAAGTCCCATCCCAAGCTCGAAAAGATGCCTGGCAGTTTCTCGCGTTCGAGATTTTAGATTCGGGTCAACTTCCCCGAGTTCTTTTGCCAAAGCCCCATAAACATCGGCAGTATCAAGCTCCATCCAGGAATCGAGGCCTAAATGAATACCTCTAACAACCTGGCTGCCAAGCAGCGCAGTCAGCACACCTCTTTTTACGGCAATTTCGAAAGCCTGACCCCAGAGAGAATGCTGCTGGATAGGGTTCAGCATTAAGCTCTCCCGCTATGGAGTGCCTCAGTGACATGGGATAGAACAGCAGGTAGGGAAAGCAAGACATTACCTTTGCGCCTGCTGGCGGGAATCACCACAATTTCGCCTGCGCTTCCGGTTGACGAGGGTTGCATCCAGCCAAAGGGATCCAATACGGGTTTGAAGACTCCGGCTTCAGGTTGCTTTTCTGCCTCCAGAAAATGTAATCCACGAAGAACATTCAAAAGACAGTCCCTCGTTCCGTTACCGGATCCAAGTATGTTAAAACGCACCCGCTCACGCCATTCGGTGTCTCGCACCTGATAATCGGCATCCCAGAAATAGGTACAAAACCCCGACTGAGGCCTTGAAGCATCATCATTTCCAACAATGGACAGGGTCGCAAAAGTAAATACGGGAATAAGTTGTTTCAGAATACCATCCCCATGATCGATTGCGAATTCGTCGTGATCTGAAATCCGAACCGCTTCGAATGCCGACTCAGAAGGCATTCTGGTATGAAGACGGGTTGCTGGAAATACATCACGACGTAACATATAGAGGCTGACATTGGCAAACTTCATCGCCACTTCATCAAGAAAAGCGGTTTGTGTATGCGGAGAATGCCGCTCGGCAGAACGATTGATACGTCGATTACCAAAGTGGCTTGAAATCAGTATGATATGTTCATAGCTCATTCCTTGTAGTCTGGATACCTCTTCAACGATGAGTTTGGGGCTTTTAAACTCATCCGACGTTTCAACAACATGAGACTGCATCCTATCAAATGCAAGTCGATAGCCTCCAAGCGGTTCATTGACCGCATCCGCGAGATAGGTTTTCGCTCGGAATATGAAACCAGCTGACTCATAAAGATCCGGATGATCGTCACAAGGGCGAGTTGAGTAGACCACAGCCGCTATTTTATCGATTGTCGGTTTGTTGCCGGTACCCACCACCAAGGGGAAAGCCGCCGATAGCGCGAAGGCGGCGCCTTTGTCTTTGTAATATCGATTTCCGTCTGTCACCAAACCTTGCATACGCACCGGCGTATCCCGCATTAGGGCCGATTCAATCGCTTGAGAGGCTGCATATACCAAATGATCGCCTTCCTTTTCCGATGCTTTTTTACCCTGAGTCTGGAAACGAAGCATCAATGCCGGCAATGATTCACCGTGTTCCCTGGTAAGTTTTTCAGTCAGGATTTGGAGAACCACATACACCAGTATCGTAAGTGCAGAGGCTGCTGCTGCCCGATACTGTCGACGATCTTCATCGGTATATTTTGGGTTATCGCGTTGCTTCAATTGTTCCGGCTCATACCAAATATCGACCCCTGAACCCATGCGCCAGACAGGATTAATTTCAGCTCTTGGTTTGGCTTTTACCGGGGTTTGTTTTTCATCAACACGTATTGGCATCCAGGTGATGTTAAGTAACTTCTCAGGTGCTTGCCGAACAATTCTGGTTGTTGCCATGCCATTTTCACGCATTGCGAGAGTTCTTTCGTTTAATGCAGTCTTGACACGAACGGAAAATAAGGGAGCCAAAACATCATCCGGTTTTTTAGCTATTTTGATGTGTTTGAACCATTCTACATTTTCATTTTGTCCTTGGGTTGGCTTAACAAGGGGATCACGCGCTTTTCCTTTGGAGCGTTCAATCGCCGACCAATCAACCACTCCTTGCTGAACGACCATATACAGGTCATCAATTGATCGTTGGGCATGAGCAATAACGGTCCGTGATTTCGTGCGCAGCAAATCGACTAATGTTTTGCTCAGTCCCTTAACCCGTTCATTCCAGGATGACAAATCCTGTAAAAGCATTTCTACTTGAGGTTTTCCTTCAGTGTTAAGTTTGGCTATCAGTTTTTCCGCTTCCTCCGGGAGATTCGAGGAATTAATAGCTGGATTTAGGACAAGCCAAAGAAAAACCACCTCTGATAGACCTCGTCGAAGACGGGAAGATGATTGCTCTTCGCCAGAATTATCGAGAAGCACTTCACGTAAGCGCATTAGCCTGGAGTCAAAGGCAGGAAACATCTCGTTCCGAGGGTCTTTTCCATTCACCCTGAATCGGTAGCTAACTTCACGTACAACTGAAACACCACGCGATATTGGATCAACGCGGCGGGACTCAAATAGTTGCGTATTCCATTCCGACCAAACCGGAAGGCAATTGTAGAACATGGCTTTGACCAGTTCTTGCGATACCGAAAAATCAGCGGCCAGTCCATAATCACGCGATAAATTCAGGTGCATTGAATGAGGACTTTCTGGCGCTCCATAATGCGCAAATAGATCAACAACAGACTGAACGTAATTCACGAAAGCCTTATCAGTGGCTTTCTCTGATTTTGCCACTTGAACCCCGAGGCCTTTCATAATGGCGAAACTAACACTCAAGCGTACACGTGACAAGGCCTCGTCTTCCAGAAAATTCAGGAATCTGGTTACCTGGCTATCGTTTTTGTCAAAGTCTTGCCGGAGTGTTTCAGTAAGTTTGTCGCGTTGTATCTCATCAAATTCATCATCTCGATGGGACTGAGTATTAGCGATACTACTGGTCATACGTTCAAGCCAATCTTCAGCTTGAATTTCTTCCAGAGCAGAAAGAACACGCGCAACATCTTTTTCACGTAGCGAGGCGGGCCGCTCTGTTTTTGCAAATTCCATTGCCACCAATTTAGCTGGTAATGCTTCAAAGAAATGCTTAATCCCAGTCAAATGGGCAAGCTCTTGAAGTGCCGATGCCGGATCTGAAACCAGTATATTTTCCGATGTGATTCCCAAACGGTCGATTTCATCAGCTATTAGCCGCTTCAACTTGGTAATGTTTTGTGAAAGTCCGGCGATATTGTCATTGAATATCCGTCCGCCCATCTTCGCTGTGAAGTTTTTGGGTGGACTCACCAGATCACACAAAAAACCGGTTGTCTCCGATTGGCGGAAAGCATCACGCATTTCTTTTTGAGCGAGAAATCGGCGAAGTATTCCGTAGGTGTTAATGCCAAGACGCTTTTTTACTGGATCGAATGTTAGTACAGGCCAACCCAACGGATGATCAGAACGGTTTTCATCAGTTGGAAAAGCCTTCACCAGAAAATTAATCAGGGAAGCGAGATCAGTGGAGGGTATTCGGCCGCGCGCATGCACGGACGCTCCGCCTTGTTGAGGTATTTGCGACATTGGCATTCTCCTTAGAGATTGACCTTTTCAGGTCTCATCGCCCTCTAATGCCTGCCAAGCGGGAGAGAACGGGATTATGATTCTATAGGGTTAGTATAGAGCAGTTTTTTGATGATTCGATGAATTAAATCCAGCTATTTAGTATTAGTCGACAAATGAAGAATTCTTTTCAAGACGTTCGATATCTGCGTTCAACAGTACCCCCAATCATTCATAACTCCCGTTCCATATTAAAAATGCCCATAAGATTAATTCGGAGTAACCTTAGAAATTCTATTCTTCGGTTTTAAGTAGAATTTCGATTTTTAAAAACTCTATAATCTTCAACAGATCAGCAAATACAAAGTCGGGTTTCCCGTTCTCAATGTCAGCTATTAAATTAATTTCAAGCCCCGTCATATTTGCAAGTTGCGGGATGGACAGATTTTTGGATTCGCGGGCGCATTTGATTGCGGTCAAGATTTCCGTAAAAACCGTGTCGTTCAAAACAGATTTTTGGAAAGTTTGGACTTTATGCGGCGCGGGAGGTTCTTCGTGCTTGCCAATCCATTGCCATAATTTAGCAATACCCAGCCAGTATTTATACGCCGTTTCATCAGAAAAATGCCGGTGGGCTTTCCAGAAACCAATAACGTGGCGTTTACCCAGACCGTGTAGCGAAATGACTTTCTCGGTCGACTCGACCCAATCAAGAAATTCAACAATCCTCGAAACCTGCCTTTTGCGATTCTCCTTGCCGCCGCCGCGCACATAATCCCTAAAATAGTTTTCCGATTTTTTAGCCAAGGTAAGCATTGGTAATTCCTGTGCGATGGTGACCGAGTTCAATTGATATTTGCAGACGGGCATCATGGTCGATTATTTTGGCATCTTCCTCGCTAACCTTCAGATAAATAGACAGATGCAGAATCCGCTCTTTTCTCGACCATCCTGCATCGACGGGTGAAGGGGCACTGGTAATTTCCGTATATCTTTCCTGGGCGTAGGCGTGGCGTTCCGGATGGAATGATATGCCGGCGATTTTGGCCTGCTCGTAGCATTCTCGTCGGAAATCCCCGTAAAGCCTGTTTTTAGGGATCATGGATCTCCCATTCTGAACGGAAACAGCATTTTCCA
>JABFSV010000244.1 GCA_013140405.1 Methyloglobulus sp.
TCTTGTGGTTTGAAAGTTTCAATGGCTTGTATGTCGCCCGTATCAGACACAACAACAGTCATTTCTCTGAGTTGTTCAAGTAAATTCTTTGCCATAATTTGTACCTTTCATAAAGTTATAATCTTTTGGGGGATAAAATGCTACCACAGAATCATGCAAAAGTGAAGGTTGCAGGGGCAACACAATACAATTTAACAGTTGATTTTTTGCATTTTCATCGACTGATTAAGGCTGCTGTTAAAACACCCCAAATCAATCACTTAGTAGCATTAAGTTCTGTTTAACAAATAACGATCCACACTCGTTACTGTTGGCGTGGTGGCCGCTATCGACTTCACTGAATCTATTTGTTTTTCAAGATACCGTGATACACCTGTGATACTTTCTTTTGCTATTTCACTTGCCACGGCAACAACAGCCGCACTTTGCTTTTCAAGATATTTTGAAACGCCAGTCGCATTTGTAGGGATGAAATCGCTCGCAGGGATGAACTCGCCTTCCAGGCATGTTTCAATTTCAACATTTATTATTTCTTGATCTTGGACAACACGCTGGTCGATCAGCTTGGCGACATTACTGCTACCCATCTGCGCTTGTTTCGCCATATATTTTGCTACCCCAGAAAGAACAGGTTTGTTACTTTCAACGGCTGCTTGCACAGACAAATAGCGTGCCACACCACTAGGTACAAATTTTATTTTGGGCGAAACCACTTTCACAACAGCTTGTTGCTTTGACAAATACCTAGCAACTCCCGTAGGGTTTGGTTTTTTACTCTGAGCTAGAGCTTGTTCCTGTAAATACTTGCCGACTTTGCTCAAAGTAATGACGGGCTTCTGGCTATCTAACACTATCTTTTTAGCTAAATATTTGGAAACACCTGTCGCTTTAGCTCTTTTTTTTGATAATTCTGCCTGTTCTTGCATGTATCGACCTACACGGGTTACAGCGGGTGCTTCCACCTCATGTTCAGCTTGTGCTTGCGCTACCGTATAACTGGAAGACTCATAACAAGCTTCGGCCGCTGCCCTGGCAGCACTTGCAGCCGCTTCATCATTATCTCGATATTTTTGGATCATAATGTCCGCCGCTTTTTTTTTGGCGACAAGGTTTTGTTCCGCCTCATATCTGGCAACCCCAGTTAATGCCGAAAGATTTGGTTCAGCCAACTCTAGCTTGGTTAGATATTTTTCAACCCCTGATTTTTTAGGGGCAGACGGTTGCCTAGCTGCTTTGGCAAGATATTTAGAAACACCTGTCGGTGGAGGTGTATTCCTATCTGCTATAGTTTGCCGCAAAACGTATTTTGCCACACCGGTCACAGATTGCTTTTCATTTTTTTTCATGTACTTAGCAACACTTGTAACCAGGGGTGTCGATACCAAATACTTGGCGACACCCGTCAGTCCATTCGGTTCTGTTTTTACAATCATCGGCAGTTGCTGTGTTTCTTCTTGTTGAATCTCCTGAACTTTGGCTCGTTTTACAAATAAAAAAAAGCCAGTCATTGCAGGAATAACTGCCCCGCCAAAGTTTTGTTGATTCATTTTTTACCCCTTTTTACGCATGTATTTTTCAACACCCGTAGCGGCTTGGCTTGCTGTTGATTTAGCTGACGAAACTTGGCTAGCCAAGTATTTTGCTACACCAGTGGCTCCGACAGATGCAGATGGTGCAACACTACTCTTGGCATTTTTTTCTACATATCTTGATACGCCTGTTCCAGAAACCTTAAGCACATACTTGGCAACGCCTGTAAGGCCACCGCTTGAAATTTTTGCAGCACTCGTTGCTTTTCCGCCTTGACCCGCCCCTACAACAGCGCTAGCACCTTTCTTGAACAATACAAAACCAGCCGCAGCCAATACGATCAAGCCCAACAGATAGCCCACTGAAGATTCTTCTTTTGGTGCTTCTACAACAGCAGCGCTAGAAGAAGCGTCAGCAACGTTGTTGGACGAACTGGATGCCGAAGCGGAACTAGGGCTTGATGCTGTATGTTGGTATTCTGCATCAGAATACAACACTTTAGGCTCGAAGTTTGCAGCGGGATACTGTGCATCACTGCTGCTCGAAGTACTCGATGCTGACGAAGAAGATTTGGCTGAGACACTACCTTCAGATTGCTTTGCGGCCTCTTCATCCTGATAAACTACCTTAGGTTGGAAATCAGATGCTGGATATTTATCTTCCGCGCTCACCACAGTACTAACCAGCAATAGTGCAGCAAATACACTTTTGGTCAAATCAATATTTTTCACGCTATTCACCCTCATTAAGTCGTAATAAATAGGCAGAAACCATTTTTTCAACAAGTTAACGGTTTCTGTCCGAAGTTATGTAACAAAATTTTGTCTTGGCTGTTTTAAAGCACCGCTTCTACATGCTTGACCACATTTTCGACAGTAAAACCAAACTCCTTGAATAATTGCCCTGCTGGCGCAGACTCGCCAAAACGGTCTAATCCAACAATCTTGCCATTTGTTCCCACATACTTCCACCAGCCATCTGTTACACCCGCTTCCACAGCAACACGTTTGCTGACTGATGAAGGCAATACAGATTCACGGTAGGCTTCATCCTGGGCATCAAACAAGTTAGTTGATGGCATGGAGACAACGCGGATTTTTTTACCTTTTGCTGCCAATTCATCAGCCGCTTTTATTGCCAGCTCTACTTCCGAGCCAGTAGCTATGATTATTGCATCTGGTGCGCCGCTGGTATCTTTCAGGATGTATCCACCACGATAAATCGCCTTTATTTGCTCAGGTGTACGAGGTACATGAGGCAAATTTTGACGTGAGAACACCAAAACACTAGGGCCATCTTTGCGCTCTATAGCCGCTCTCCAAGATGCCGCTGTTTCAACTGCGTCACAAGTACGCCAGACTTGCATATTAGGAATCATCCGCAAGGTGGCAGTCTGTTCTACTGGCTGATGCGTCGGGCCGTCTTCACCCAGGCCGATAGAGTCATGGGTATAAACAAAAATGGAACGAATGCCCATCAAGGCCGACATACGCACAGCGTTACGGGCGTATTCTGAGAACATCAGGAAGGTAGCGCCAAAGGGTATCAAACCGCCATGCAAGGCAACACCGTTCATGATGGCTGACATACCAAATTCACGGACACCGTAATTGACGTAATTGGCATCAGGCTTGTCAGCCCGCATGGGCTTGTAACCTGTCCATTCCGTCATATTGGAGCAACCCAAATCTGCCGAACCGCCAAAAATTTCTGGCAGAAACTTTGCATAACCTTCAATTGCAGCCAACGAAGAAAGTCGGGTTGCAGTCGTTTTGGCCTCGTCATTCACAGCACTGATGAATTTATCCGCATCCGCAGCCCAGGTTTTAGGCAAATCGCCGTTCATGCGACGCTCAAATTCAACCGCTAGTTCAGGATACGCGGATTTGTAAGCGGCGAACTTGGCATTCCACTCTTGTTCAGATTTTGCACCTTTGGCTTTCGCATCCCAACCTGCATAAATTTCGCCAGGAATTTCAAATGCAGCATATTTCCAACCCAATTGTTCTTTAGTCAGGTCAATTTCAGGTTGGCCTAAGGCCGCACCATGGCAGGCATGGCTACCTGCTTTATTGGGCGAACCAAAGCCAATAATAGTTTTGCAGCAGATCATGCTCGGTTTGTCAGTGACGGATTTCGCAGCCTGAATCGCCTTAGCAATCGCATCGCTATCATGCCCATCAACATCGGCAATGACATGCCAGCCGTAAGCTTCAAACCGTTTCGGGGTGTTGTCGGTAAACCAACCATCAACGTGACCGTCAATGGAGATGCCGTTATCATCCCAGAATGCAATTAAGTTGCCTAAACCCAGCGTTCCAGCCAGCGAACAGGCTTCATGGGAAATACCTTCCATTAAGCAACCGTCACCCAGGAACACATAAGTATTGTGGTCGACGATTTTGTGTCCATCTTTATTAAATTGGCCTGCCAATGCTTTTTCAGCGATTGCCATCCCAACGGCATTTGTAATGCCTTGACCGAGCGGCCCAGTGGTAGTTTCTATACCAGGTGCATAGCCATATTCAGGATGCCCTGGTGTTTTGGAATGCAGTTGACGGAAATTTTTTAACTCTTCGATAGGCAGTTCGTAGCCAGTCAAATGCAATAATGAGTAAATCAACATCGAACCGTGTCCATTGGACAGTACAAAACGGTCACGGTTAGGCCACTTGGGGTTGACCGGGTTGTGCCGCATGTGGTCATTCCATAGCACTTCTGCTATGTCAGCCATACCCATCGGCGCACCTGGATGCCCAGAATTTGCTTTCTGTACGGCATCCATGCTCAAAGCGCGTATGGCGTTCGCTAGTTCACGACGCGAAGTCATATTTATCTCCTGTGGTAATTTTTCTTAGTGTGACTTTCACGCTTGTCACATCAGATTTCTTGTTATTTAATGCCAGCAAATACGAACGAACGGCTATCGCCATTCGTCCGTAAATCAACGGTTTATTCCAAATTAGCGTGTCTTTCTCTCATCACTTCTTCGGCTATCCCTTTTTCATGGATTATGTGTGAAACAATAGCTTCCAGGAAGATCAAGGTAGATAGTTCGAAAACTGTTCCCATTGGCATACCGACCACTTTCCCGTATTGGTCAGGACTGCCGACAGCAAAGACAGCATCAGCCATATCACCAATCGTTGAGCTACTTTTAGCGGAAATCAGCACAATATTTGCACCGACCTTTTTCGCACTTTTGGTAAAGGCGATCAACTGCTCGGTTTCACCAGAACCGGAGATAATGATTAACAGATCTCCGTTCTTGATACTCGGCGTCACAATCTCGCCGACCACGCTGACATCATAGCCACCGTGCACCAACCGCATCGCAAAAAAATTCCCAACCAACTTGGAACGCCCTGCACCAGCGATAAATATACGCCTCGCGCCATCAAGCATCTCTGTGAGTTTTACGTCATGCGACTTATCGGTCGCATCCAAGATGCTTGATATTTTATCTATGATAAGTTTCTGATGCATACAAAAGCCTTATTATGCTGCGTCAACCAATTCACGAATCTCACGAGCCGCTTCTGCTGGTGATGGTGCGCCATAGATGGCCGCGCCAACAACGATAATGTTGGCACCTGCATGGACAACTTCTTGGGCTGTTGATTGCTTAATACCACCAGCAACTGAAATTCTGACTGGTAGGCCTAAGTTTGCAATATCACTCAAATCAGCAAACGGTGTGTGACCCGCAGCTTGTGCATCAAGACCAGTATGGACACCCATAATTTGTGCGCCTATGTCAGCACACGCGCGCGCGCAGCCAACTTTGTCATCAACATTGATCAAATCAACTTGAGCTTCTGCACCGTGTGCGTTAGCTGCTTTAACAACACCAGCAACAGTTGCAAGGCCAGAAACACCCAATACTGTACAGATATCAGCACCAGCTGCGTAGAAAGGAGTGGCTTCATATTCGCCAGCATCCATTGTTTTTAAGTCAACAAGAATTAACTTGTCTGGAAATCTTGCACGCAATTCACTAACGAGCTTAACACCGTTATGTTTGATGCAAGGTGTTCCGATTTCAAAAATATCAACATAAGGAGCTACTTGGGTAGCAAGCCCTACTGTTGCGTCAAAATCTAAAGAATCTAATGCCATTTGAATTAATGGTTTTGCCATGGTACTTGCTCCGAAGGTTATAATAATAGTTGCTTACATATTCGTTATGCGGCGGTAACTTTAATGTACAAAGGGGACGAATGTCAATGCCCAGCCGCCCCACAATCCAAAATGAACTTAACAAACACCTATCCGATTTAGCTTTCAAGGGCATTTGTTTGAACTTACCCTTCTGCCTCAAGCAGTTGAATGAAGTGGACGTTCGACAATTATATTTAATTCTTTTTAATCAATATTTTAGAAACTCATGCTTAGCACTACTACATCCAGGATACTGGAGCAATATACCAAGGCTTTGCCCTTACCCTAAGCCTTCAATGTTAATATCCCAGATTAACAAGCGTTTCTAATCGTATGATTTCCTGCTCTCTTGAGACATATCAAAACAACAACACACAAACGTGTCACCACGGGACTAATCCGAGACGAGGGTTGCAAAATCTTTTCAGCCTGACACTACCAGTATCGTTAGGCCAATAGCTAAAACGGGTATAGGCTGCTTGTTTCGTTCGTAGTGAATTCTACGGGCTATTTCCAATAAATGCTCCGATGCTCGGCGCGGCATAACGGGAACAAGTCGTTTAGAATATCCTGGCTATTAATGTGCTATATACTTTACTTATCGTATTTTTCCATTGAATTATAACCACGATGCCTAAAATTCCAGTCAATGTAAAACGTGATCACCTACAATCATTGACTTCAGCGACACCAATAAACGCATTAGCTGAGTTAATTTGGAATGGATTTGATTCGGGGTCAGAACAAGTTCAAGTTTTCCTAGAGCTTAATAATATAGGAGGTATTTCTACCATACGTGTAAGGGATAGTGGAGAGGGAATTGACCACACATTAGCCTACACACAATTCGGTAATCTTGGCGAATCTTGGAAGAAAAATCGTGGTCACAATAAAACTGGTCGCGCTTTTCACGGCAAAAATGGAAAAGGGCGGTTTAAAGCTTTTGCGCTTGGGGCAAAAGTTGAGTGGAATACAACTTTCGAGAAGGACGGAAAACAATTCACTTACCTAATTACAGGAAACGCTAATAATTTAATCAATTTTGACGCAACAGAACCAATCGAAAAGCAACATATTTCGCATGGAACTGAGGTGATTATTGAAAACTTAAATAAATCCTTTAGCTCACTAGTTGCTGACTCTGTTCACTTAGAATTTGTCAAACAGCTTTGAAAAGTTTCCATTCAATATTAGAAAAGAGCGTTGAAAAGTTTCCAGTTAAGCTAAAGAATTCTTAGCTTTTCATTGTCTTTTTCCGTTGTTTAAATCGATAAGAATCGTTG
>JABFSV010000154.1 GCA_013140405.1 Methyloglobulus sp.
AATCGTTAACTGATGGCTTCAAAATTGATGATTTTGGCTTTGGCAGGGACATATTGCAAACAAATGATTCTTGGTCTTACCAACTGACAGCCGGCGCTGATTTAACCAGTGCCGACAAAACGGCGGTGGGCAACCAGGCTAAAAACATAACACTAGCAACGAGTACATTTTTGCCTACCGATACCTATATCCGCACCGGAACTGGGGATATTGAATTGACGGCAAGTGGTAACTTGATTTTCCAAGGTGGACTTGCCTTTGATGATTTTGGTACTCCCTTGCTGGTCAAAACTGCCGTTTACAATGCCGGTAAGGCCGAAGCAGGCAATCGTTATGGATCTTTTAGCGATGATTACGGACAATTTTTTACGGCGGCTTATTCTGATTATCCCCTTGCTGGAGGCGATCTTGCCATCAAAGTAGGCGGTGACATTAATGGTTCTATAGGTCAAGAAACAACGATTAACAACTGGTTAAATAAGCAAGGCGGCAAAGCTGATGCCTTTTCCGCAAACTTGCCCACTGCATGGGGCATTGATTTTGCAAAATTTTCACAAAATGTCGGTTCTTTCGGTGGTGGTAATGTCGATATTAATGCAGATGGGAATATCAATGATCTTACGGTGATGATGCCGACTAACGGAAAGCAAGTCGGTGAACAACTTATTCCCGGTGATGGTGCTTCAGGTTACAAAACCAATGTGTTACAAATTGGCGGAGGCGGCCAATTACATGTTAATGCGGGTGCTGATATTGCTGGTGGTATTTATTATCTTGGCAAAGGTAACGGTACGATTAATGCAGACGGCGCTATTACTGGTAGCAAGAACAACAGCTTAGACCCAGATATCTTTAGCTTATCGTCTATTGTCGATTTAACCAAAGGCCCTCAGTTGTTAATGGGTGACACTAACCTGACGATTACAGCAAATGAGGGGATTGGTATCTCGGCAGTTTCTGATCCTATGATCTTTGACGACAGTGGCACTAACTTCTTCAGTTACAGTGAAGATAGTGCAATAAGCCTTAAATCATTGTCTGGCGATGTGCGTCTGAGTACGGATAATCGTGTTGTCACTAATATCTCAGACACCACTGACCCACAATATGCGTTATCCAAAATTTATCCTGCTTCTTTGCACAGCACTGCATTTGGGGGTAGCGTCCTATTTGAAGCAATTGATTCTGGATCAGCAGGCTCAGCATCAGACATCATACTTTATCCCTCGGCAAAAGCTGATTTGACTGTGTTCGCAAAAGAGAATATAGGCACACCAAGTTCGCAAATAATCATAAGTAAAATAGGTATGTCGGATTTTAATCCAAGCCTGTTGCCTAATGCTTTAACGCCAATAATAAATTTTGATCCACTCGATGGAACGCCAAGTCTTGCTGGCGATAATATTGTGGGTAAATTGTTTCCTTTTCAATCGGGTATATTTGGCAGTTTGGCGCATGCACAAACCCCAGTGCATCGTGGTGATCAAGAACCGGTCAGAATTGTCACTCAGCAAGGCAATATTGAAAATGTAATTTTTAATCTACCGAAAAAAGCGATCATTGCCAGTGGACATGATTTAAACAATGCCAGCTTCAGCATACAACACGCTAACCAAAAAAATGATGTTTCCGTTATTACTGCGGCGCGGGATATTATTTTTTCTGCCTTGCGGAATCAGGATACTGGCGTGCTGGAAGCTAATGAGGGGGCAATCGAAATAGCTGGCAGTGGTGACGTGCTCATTCAGTCAGGGCGCAATATCGATCTGGGTACTTCGGCGGGTCTGTCAACAATTGCCAATAACAATAATCCTAGCCTACAAAATTCAGGCGCTAACATCACGGTTTTAGCTGGATTGAATGGTGCTACCCCCAATTATTTAGGCTTTGAAAATCTCGATGACAATATCCTGAAATACGCGGAAAACTACGACGAGTATCAAGCGTTGGTCACCGAGTTTATGCGTCAGCGCACAGGCAATACCAAGCTGTCTACTAAGACAGCGTTTGAGCAGTTTAACAATCTTGCGCCATCCGAATATGCCTCCTTACAGCCGCAATTCAATAACTTGACCAGCACTAAATACACGGACATTATTGGCAAAATCAAAAGTGAAATCGTGCAATTTGTACAAGCGCAATTGAATGACTCATCGTTGACGGCAGATAAAGCATTGGCAATTTTTTCCAAGCTCAAGCCGGATGAATATTTAACCATCCAGCCGCAGCTAAACGCCTTGGCAAATCAAATCTTTTTTAGCGAACTTAATGAAACGGGCAGCGCTTCTGCAGCAGACTCTAAGTTGGGCAATGAGCGTGGGTTTAAGGCAATCAACGCTTTGTATTCGGGCAATGCCTGGAAAGGTGATTTGGACTTGGTTTTTAGTGCGATACAAACCTTAAAAGATGGCAACATTAACTTGCTAGTGCCTGGCGGTAAAATTAATGTTGGCTTGCCCGTGGCGGGGGTAACCAAGCAAGCTGACCAATTAGGCATCATCGCAAAAGGAAAAGGCGATATTAATGCTTTTCTTGATGGTGATTTTAATGTCAATCAGTCACGGGTATTTGCATTGGGCGGAGATGACATCATGATCTGGTCGTCAAACGGAGATATAGATGCCGGTCGTGGCGCTAAATCGGCACTGGCAGCGGCTGAGCCAGTTTATAGTTTTGATGAAAACGGCAATTTAGTCGTTGACTTTCCGCCTCCTGTTTCAGGTAGCGGTATACGCACGGCAGCATTGATTAGCGACAAAGGCAGTAAAGCAGGCAACGTGGCGCTATTTGCACCGGGAGGCGTTGTTAATGCGGGTGAAGCGGGGATCGGCGGAAATAACGTGACTATTTCTGCAACGGCTGTATTAGGGGCTAATAATATTCAAATCGGTGGTGTCGGCTCAGGCGTACCAGCCGCTTCCACAGCCAGCCTTGCCGCTGGGTTGACAGGTGTCAGCAATTTGACGGCCAATGTCAGCCAGATGGCACAAGCGTCAACAGACATGGGCAAAGATGATGACAAGGACGGAAAAAAGAAAAAGCAACTTGGGACAATCAGCGTAGAGCTAATAGGGTTTGGGGCTTGATTCTATCAAGGCATGTTTTGTTACTCAGGCTGACCCGAATTTTAAAGCACATGCACAATTTGCTCAGCCTAAGTTTTAACCGAAGGAATACTTGCCTTACGTCATAATTCTGTAACGAATTGTTGTAATAATTATCGAACCCTTCAGCTACTGAAATGATTTGATAATAAAAATGAAACGCTTAGGTTGTTTATTACTGCTTTTGATTTTGCTGCCTTCGGTTGCTTCGGCATGGTGGAGCGAAGACTGGAATTTTAAGAAAAAAATAACGCTGGATATGCAGCAGCTTAAGCAAGGTGGCGTGACTGTGCCGGAGGGTGCTTTTGCGTTAATCCGCTTGCATACCGGTAATTTTTTGTCGTTCATGGAATTGTCCGATCAAGGCAAAGATATTCGCCTACTGGCTGGTGATGAAGTCACCCCGCTTAAGTTCTATATCGAAAGACTCGATCCCATCAACGAAATGGCACTGATCTGGGTTAAATTGCCCAAGGAAGTCATCGCTGATCCTGAGCCTAGTGTATGGCTTTATTTTGGCAATGCTGAAGCCGTGGCAGGTCAAGATGCGGCAGGTTCTTATGACATAAGCCAAGTACTGAGTTATCAGTTTGATGCAAAAGGCATCAAAGATGTCACCGCCAATGCCAACAATCCGTCAGAAGCTACTACAACCAATGCGGAAGGCGGCCTGATAGCAAGCGCCGCTTTATTCCAGGGTAGCCAAATTATCCGTATACCTGCAAACCCTACGCTACAAATGGCCCCAGCAACAGGCTGGACAGTATCGACCTGGTTAAAAATTGACCAAGCTCAACAAAATACAGTTTTGTTGCAACGCTCAGGAGCGAGTGGCAGCCTTGCACTTGCCATCAAGGAACAAATACCGACTCTGGAATTCACCGACGCGACAGGCGCCAAGCAAGACTTGGCAGGTCAGACGGCTATCACGCTAGGTACTTGGCATCATTTGGCAGTTACTGCTACAGCCGACAATCTGACGCTATATTTGGATGGTGTTGCATCCGGTGCTTTTCCAATAAAATTGGCAGACCTGACCAGTGAAATCACTGTTGGTGCTGATGCTACGGGTGGAAGAGGCTTATCTGGATCGTTAGACCAGTTCGGCATTTACAAAATCGCCCGTGATGCCAATGCCATCAAATTTGATGTACTGATGCAAGGAACGGGTTCTGCACTGTTGGCTTATGGTGACGATGCTACGCCAGACAGCGAAGAAGAAGGCGGCGAATCTTATGTAATATCCACCTTGAATAACGTCACAGTAGATGGTTGGATCATTATCGGGATCTTGGGCGTTATGTGCGTGATTAGCTGGATGGTGATGATTGTAAAGGCAATCGTCATTAACCGTATCCACGGCGAAAACAGAAAATTTGAGCAGGCATTTAGTCACCTAGGCACACAAGATATTGCCACCTTGAATGCACAAGAATCAGAAGATGATGAAGGCTATGATGAATCGCCGTTATTGTTTTCCTTGTCGAACAATCATGCTGCATTTACTGGTTCATCCATTTACCGCATTTATCATGTCGGTGTCGAAGAAATGAATAAACGTTTCATGAAAAGCGTGGGTTCTGATGCGGTTGCACCGCAGATTCTGACGGCAGCCTCTATGGCTGCGGTTAAAGCATCAATGGATGCGGTAGTGGTCAGGGAATTACAAAAACTCAATGCCCAGATGGTTTTATTGACTATCGCCATCAGTGGTGGCCCTTTTCTTGGGCTACTCGGGACAGTGGTTGGCGTAATGATTACTTTTGCGGCGATTGCAGCCAGTGGTGAAATCAACGTGAATGCGATTGCGCCAGGTATTGCGGCAGCGCTGGTGGCAACTGTTGCCGGGCTTATCGTCGCTATCCCTGCATTGTTTGGTTACAACTATTTAGGTAGCCGGATAAAGATTATTACGGCGGATATGCACGTATTCGTCGATGAGTTTGTGGCAAAACTGGCCGAACAGCATACCTGATTATGCCGCATCAACTAAGAGAGTTATGTCATGAAAGTACAAGATGATAATGCCGCGTATGACGAAATTAACGTCACGCCCATGCTGGATTTGGCTTATGTATTGCTGATTGTTTTTATCCTGATGGCAACAGTTTCGGTGCAGGGTATAACAGTTAATTTACCGAAAGCCAGTGATGCACCCAGCCTCGCCAAGCCGCAAACGAAAGCCATTACCATAACTGCCGATGGCACGGTTTATCTGGATACGTTTCCTGTGACGATGGAGCAATTGGAATCCACATTGCAGCAATATAAGGCCGTCAATCCGGCATTGCCTGTTGTCATAAAGGGAGATGCTGCCGTGCAGTACGTCAAGATAGTGGACGTGCTGGCTTTGCTGGGTAAGCTGGATATTACCCAGATCGGTTTGGTTACCCAAAATCTGGTCAAATAGCAAAACAATCTGGAATGACAAAAAAACAACGATTTCGGAATCATTTTCCGAGCATTGCCGGTGGCATATTACTTTTGGTTGTGATTGGATTCATTGTCCACTTTATCAGCACTATTAAGGATAAACCTGAAAAAAAAGAACGCAAAATCCAAGCAATTTCAGTAATGAAACCGCCACCACCTCCGCCACCGCCACCTAAGGTAGAAAAACCGCCAGAGCCGGAGCCGGAAATTGAGAAACAAGCAGAGCCTGAACCCGAAGAGATCCCCGATGTTGCTGACGAAGCTCCGCCTGGAGACTTAGGGTTGGACGCAGAAGGAACTGCCGGATCGGATGGTTTTGGATTGGCTGCCCGCAAAGGGGGTAAAGGTTTGTTTGGCGGCGGTGGAAATCCTTTTTCCTGGTACGGAAAAATGGCCTCCAATGATATTCAAGGCATTCTTTCAGAAAGCGAAGATCTACGTCGAAAAGGTTATACCGCCATTATCAAGCTGTGGGTTGAAGCTGACGGCAGCATTAAACGCTTTGAGTTGGCAAGGGGAAGTAACGATGCACAAATTGATGATTTGTTGACCAAGTTGTTGGCTAAGTACCGCAAAATTGATGAACCGCCACCGCCAGGAATGGAACAACCCATTAAGTTGAAAATAACATCAAGAATATAAGTAACGTACAGGTAAACAGAATGGATAATAAAAAGCGGCTGTTAGCCTTAACGCTGTGCAGCATGACTAGTGTGGTTCTAGCAGGTGAAAAGGAAGAATTAATCTTGCTTAGGAATACGACCATTAATCTAGTCGATGAATTGGTTAAGCAAGGCGTGTTATCTGAGAAAGTCGCCAATGATATGCTTACACGAGCTAAAGCTGAAGCTGACGCAGAAACCAAACAAACGGCGCAGCAGGTAAGCAAGGATGAAAACGACAAGCCTGATCCAGGTGAGGTTCGTGTGCCTTACGTACCAGAATTTGTTAAGGATGAAATTCGCCAACAAGTACGCCATGAATTGCGCGAAGAAGTTGTGGGTGATGTCATGCAAAAAGCCAAAAGTGAAAAGTGGGGAATACCCGATGCGTTACCGGATTGGGTTAACAGATTCAAGCTGTCTGGCGATCTACGTTTGCGTTCGCAGAACGACTTTATGGCGGATGACAATGTTAAAGGATTTTATTCGAATTTTCAGGCGATTAACAACGTTGGTGGAGTGACTGCTGCCGGATTGGATGGTTTTCTTAATACAACAGATGATAGGCATCGCTTCCGTCAACGATTGAGATTAGGCATTGATGCAAAAGTAACCGATAACCTGAAAGCAGGTATTCGTCTCGCGACTAGCAATATACCGGATCCCGTTTCAACCAATCAATCATTGGGCAACATGGGCGGTCATTATGATTTTAATGTTGATCGAGCATATCTTAAATATGATGCGGTAAATGATGAGGGCTTCAAGT
>JABFSV010000027.1 GCA_013140405.1 Methyloglobulus sp.
CCATAATCCGTCCACTGCACTGGGCGGTTGCGGTTCGGGAATTAATAGTTTATCAATGTCACCTTGCACTTCATACCGAAGCGTAAGGTAGCCTTGGTGGTACTGTGCCTTAACGCCGATGTACAACACCTTGATGGCAGGATCGGCTGTTTCTGGATGATGAATAAGGCAAGATTTAGAGGTCACGTTACTAATTTCTCAGGTGTTTACAGTCATCCGATGTTGTTACTCAATCCCAAACATAACATCGACAGTAACGGAGACTTCCTGTTCACCTGCTTGTACCGGTGTAGACGCACTATCCGACATGGCGGCTTTCATTGTCCTCATCTCGCCATAGGGCATTGGCGTCGCAGGCATGTCAGTTCCTTCACTGATATGCAAAGGAGAACCTAGGCTCATACCTGCCAATTTAGCATATTGCTCAGCTTTTATTTTTGCGTTGGCATAGGCTTTTTCACGCGCTTGAGCTAAGGCTGATTCGGGTTTATCAATGGCAAAACTAATGCCTTGAAGACGTGTTGAGTTGCCACCCGTTTTAACCGCAGAATCGATAATATCGCTAGCTTTACTTATGTTTCGAATACACACAGACACTTGATTTGTCAGTTGATAACCGATAATTTTATTGGCGGTATCGGGCGAGTAATTGGGGTATAGCGAAACCGAACGGGTTTGGATGTCTTTGTCCGCAACATCTTCGTTTTTCACGGCCTTAATGAGTGCAGCCATCGTATTCGCCGCTTGGTTACGGGCTGCTTCGGCAGTTTTCGCCTGCACTTCTACCGATAACGTCAAATCCGCCTTATCAGGGGCTACAGAAACCTTGCCTGTGCCGCTGACATGAATGGAACGGGGGTGTTGCTTGTCAAGGGTTTCGGCGCTTGCAGTGGACATCAGATGGGGACTCATTAAAAACAGGCTTAAGAAAGTAACAATTAGGCGGGAGTGATAATAAAACATAATTAACCTTATTAATTTTTCAAGAATTGGGCTTACACTGCAAATTAATCAAGATTATCCAATAAAGCTAATAATGATCTTGCCAGAACATGAGCTTAACATTATAAGTGTGGGGCAAGCTAGCCTACTAAACTATCAACAGTAGTGGGTTAAACCTGTGACTTGATATTGTGCGGAGTGACAAACCTAGGTTTGTCACTCCAAAATACCCGAGACTCACCGATATGAAACCGACAAATTCATCAAAAAACACAGGTTTAACTCACTACCCAATCAACATAGAAACCTTATTCACGCAATCACCACCCCCGCTAAAGCCAACATGCTTAAAAATACCAACGACATAACAGACACCCGCGAAATACTGCTGGCAATACTCTCAAACAGTGGCACATTAGCGGGGATTAGTCTTGCATTGGTCGGTATCATCAACCTCAAACCCAATAACCCTAATTTGGATACGCTTGCCGACGATTTGTACATTTTTTCCGCGCTTGGTTTTGTCGTTGTCTGTTACTTGGTGTTTTTTGCCATACGGCTTCTGCACTCACCTCGGATAAGCTATTGGGTCAGAATTATTGATGCCTTATTCCTGGGTTCATTGACAATGCTAGTCGTTGCTGGTTTTTTAACGGTCTACACATTCGTTTAGAATGCGAACCCAATGCGCTTGAGTTTGTAAGTTCCAGCAAAATAACCCCCTAGAGAAATGCGATAATTATTTTAGTTCTACGGAAAACGCTTGATTTAACCGTATAATATGTCGCTATTTCACAGGTAGCAAGGTGTAAATCATGCAAATCATCCAGGAAGCACTGACGTTTGACGACGTTTTGTTAGTGCCCGCGCATTCGACGGTATTGCCACGCGAAGTCGAAATCAAAACCCAGTTGACCCGCACTATTGCGCTCAACATACCCCTGGTTTCCGCTGCTATGGATACCGTAACCGAAGCTCGGTTGGCGATTGCCATGGCGCAGGAAGGCGGCATTGGCATCATCCACAAGAACATGACTGTCGAACAGCAGGCGCGGGAAGTGCGTAGCGTTAAGAAATACGAAAGTGGGGTGATTAAAGACCCCATTACTGTTTCGCCCGACACCAGTATCCGCGATGTGATCAAATTGACCCGTGCGAAAAATATTTCTGGCGTTCCCGTTGTAAACGGCGATGAATTAGTCGGCATTGTGACTAGCCGCGATTTGCGTTTTGAGACACGTTTTGACGAACCCGTCACTAAGGTGATGACTCCAAAGGAAAGATTGGTCACGGTGAAGGAAAATGCTGGGCAAGAGGAAGCCATCGCCCTGTTGCATAAGCATCGTATAGAAAAAATCCTGGTGGTAAATGATGCCTTTCATTTGCGCGGCATGATTACCGTTAAAGACATCCAAAAGGCCAAAGACTATCCACAAGCCTGCAAAGACGAGCAAGAACGCTTGCGTGTTGGGGCGGCGGTTGGCACCGGATTCGGTACTGAAGAACGGGTGGATGCGCTGATTGCGGCGGGTGTGGATGTCATTATCGTCGATACTGCCCACGGACATTCTCAGGGCGTGCTTGACAAGATTCGCTGGATCAAACGCTATTACGCAGGTGTTCAGGTAATTGGCGGCAATATTGCCACCGCAGCAGCAGCGTTGGCACTGGTTGAAGCAGGTGCAGACGGCGTAAAAGTGGGAATCGGCCCAGGGTCGATTTGCACCACGCGAATTGTTGCCGGAGTCGGTGTGCCACAAATTACCGCCGTCAGTAATGTTGCGGATGCTTTAAAAGGCACGGGTGTGCCATTAATTGCCGATGGTGGTATCCGTTATTCGGGTGATGTCGCTAAGGCCTTGGCAGCGGGTGCCCATGCCGTCATGCTGGGCGGTTTATTCGCCGGAACAGAAGAAGCGCCGGGTGAAGTTGAGCTGTTCCAGGGGCGTTCTTACAAATCCTACCGAGGCATGGGTTCATTAGGGGCTATGTCGCAGCAGCAAGGTTCTAGCGACCGTTATTTTCAGGATGAAACCGATTCTGTTGAAAAGTTGGTGCCAGAAGGCATTGAAGGTCGTGTCCCCTACAAGGGCAGTTTATTGGCAGTTGTCCACCAATTGTTAGGTGGTGTGCGTTCAAGCATGGGCTATACCGGTGCAAATTCCATCAAAGCCTTGCATGAAAAGGCGCAGTTCGTGCGCGTAACCAGTGCAGGTATACGGGAAAGCCATGTGCATGATGTGACCATAACCAAAGAAGCGCCGAATTATCGGATGGAGTGATTGTTGAGTAAGTCAATGTCACAAATTACAGCCCATGCGACTTGAGATAAGTTGTAGTAAATGTTCGGAACAAATCGCACCTGGCGGGTCGGGGGATGTTTACTCGTGCGTGTATTCGGTATGCGATGACGGGATTTATGAATTTGAATGTCCGCAAGGGCATCACACGACAACCGTTTTACGCACACCAAAGCATGAGGTGCTTTACACCATCGGAGCAAATGCCTTTTTGGATGGATATTTCAGAGATGCTATTGCTTCTTTTGCATCAGCACTAGAAAGGTATTACGAGTTTGCCCTGAGAATTATCTCACGGCACAAGAAGATTACGCTTGAAATGTTCATGGAAACATGGGGCTTTATGCCGAATCAATCTGAAAGACAATACGGTGCTTTCATAACCGTATGGATGATAGAAAGAAAAGGTGAACCCTATACGAAATTTTCAAAAACTCAAATTGACAAATCGAACACTCTAAGAAATGGAGTGATACATAAGGGGAATATACCAACTCCTGCACAATGCTTGGAGTATGGTCAGTACGTTATGGATATAATTGCGCCCATTGAGAAAGTCCTGCTTGCTGACTACGCGGCAGCTCACAAAGACGAATGTTTTGCACTCTTCCGAGATGAGAGTACAAAAAGGGCTACGCCAATCACCGCGCTAAGTATATTTTCAGTTTTGGATTCTGCGCTGAAGAATGACGACAAAAAGTTAGAACCAATCATAGCAAGGCTCGAGGAAGTTCGGACATACAAGGGCAATTTCAGTGTTGGTGTCAAACACCAAATGGTCACTCACCATAGAAAATAGCCATTCACCACACTATGCCGCTCTGCGCCGGAGCTTTGGAACTATATAAATTTTTAGCAATTCTTTTATTAAAAAACTACCGTGAATCAACAAACCACGAACATCCATAGCCACAAAATCCTCATCCTAGATTTCGGCTCACAATACACCCAGTTAATCGCACGGCGTATCCGTGAAATCGGCGTTTACTGCGAAATATATTCCTGTGAATGCACGGAAGAAGAAGTTAAGAATTTCGCACCCAACGGTATCGTGCTATCCGGTGGGCCGGAGACGGTCACCAGTTCCGATACCCCAAGAGCACCAGCTTGCGTCTTCGAACTGGGTATTCCGGTATTGGGCATTTGTTACGGTATGCAGACCATGACTGAGCAACTGGGCGGCAAAGTCGAAACTTCGAGCCATAGGGAGTTCGGCTACGCGCAAATCAGGGCGCGGGGTCATTCCAAATTATTGTTAGGTATTGAAGACCATTTGTCTTCCGAAGGCTTTGGTTTGCTCGATGTCTGGATGAGCCACGGCGACCGAGTTGTTGATTTGCCCGATGGTTTCAAGCTGATTGCAAGCTCTGACGGCGCACCGATTGCGGGTATCGCCAATGAGGAACGCGGCTTTTATGCCCTGCAATTCCACCCAGAAGTCACCCACACTAAGCAAGGCACGCGCATATTGTCCCGCTTCGTGCTGGAAATCTGCGGCTGTGAAGCCTTATGGACAGCCAGCAGCATTATTGACGACAGTATCCATGCCGTTCGTGCCAAAGTGGGTAACGACCACGTTATTCTGGGCTTGTCGGGCGGTGTTGATTCCTCTGTAGTTGCGGCATTGCTGCATAAAGCCATTGCCGACCAGTTAACCTGCGTGTTCGTCGATACCGGATTGCTGCGCTTACATGAGGGAGACCAGGTTATGGCGACCTTTGCCGAACACATGGGCGTTAAGGTTATCCGCGTGAATGCCGAGCAGCGTTATCTTAATGCGCTGAAAAATGTCACCGATCCTGAACAAAAACGCAAAATCATCGGCAATTTGTTCGTCGAAATTTTTGATGAAGAAGCGGGTAAAATAAATGATGCAAAGTGGTTGGCGCAGGGAACGATTTATCCCGATGTGATCGAATCGGCGGGATCAAAAAGCGGCAAAGCGCACCTTATCAAATCGCACCATAATGTCGGCGGCTTGCCGGAAAACATGAAGTTAAAATTAGTTGAGCCGTTGCGTGAGTTGTTCAAGGACGAAGTGAGGAAAATTGGCCTGGAGTTAGGCTTGCCTTCCGATATGGTTTTCCGCCATCCATTTCCAGGCCCTGGTTTGGGTGTACGTATCTTGGGTGAAGTCAAAAAAGAATTTGCAGATTTGCTGCGGCAAGCCGATGCTATTTTCATCGAAGAACTGTATCGCCATGATCTCTACAACAAAGTCAGCCAAGCGTTTGCGGTATTCCTGCCCGTGAAGTCGGTCGGGGTGATGGGCGATGGTCGTCGTTATGATTATGTGATTGCCTTACGCGCCGTGGAAACCATCGACTTCATGACGGCACGTTGGGCGCACCTGCCGTACGAGTTCCTCGATCTTATGTCTCGCCGTATCATCAACGAAGTCGCTGGTATTTCCCGCGTCACTTACGACATCTCCGGTAAACCACCTGCCACGATTGAATGGGAATAAGCGAACAGGATGAAGCCTGGATGCGCTATGCACTAAGGCTGGCGCAACGGGCGGAATCACTGGGTGAAGTTCCCGTCGGTGCGGTGCTGGTCAAAGACAACCGCTGTCTTGCTGAAGGCTGGAATTCACCCATAGCCAGCCACGATGCAACCGCCCATGCCGAAATCAACGCCTTGCGGGAAGCTGGCAAACGCATAGCTAACTACCGCCTTGTAGATACTTGCCTTTACGTAACCCTGGAACCTTGCGTCATGTGCATGGGGGCTATCGTTCACGCGCGGATAAAGCGGCTGGTTTTTGGCGCTTATGACCCTAAACGGGGTGCGGTTTGTAATGCTCTAAATCTTGCCGATGCCGATTTCTTAAATCATAGCGTCAGTTGGCAAGGCGGTGTAATGGAAGCCGATTGTTCTGAATTGCTGAAAGATTTTTTTAGAGGTAGGCGAATCAATAGAGCCGGATCTTGAGCATATCCTCATTCAGAGGAATTTTCCAAGTTTCTGCCGCTTGTTCTGATAGCCGCGCTTGGCAATCATTGCGATTGATGGTGCGTATGGTGTTCCGCAATGGTAAGTCCAGTGATGCTTATATTGGCCTTACCATTGCATATGAAAGCAATTAAATTTAACGGCAATTAAAACAGCTCTACATTCGAGAATTAGCTGGTTTTGTTGGGACAAGCCTTTCGAAGTTTCTTGTAGGCGTTGATAAGGCCGTTGGTGGAGCAGTCGTGGCTCTTGATAACATCATTGTTGCTTAGTTCAGGTTGGATCACTTTGGCGAGTACTTTGCCCAGTTCGACGCCCCATTGATCGAATGAATTAATATTCCAGATAACGCCTTGTACGAAGATTTTATGTTCATAAAACGCGAGCAGCGAACCCAATGTTTTCGGCGTTAATTGCTTATATAAGAAGCAGTTGGATGGTTTGTTGCCTTCGAAGACTTTGGCGGCAACCAAAACGGAATCATTACGTTGCTCAGGTGGCAGTTCGTGCAGGACTTCCTCTTGGGTTTTGCCGCGCATCAACGCTTCAGGCTGGGCTAGGAAGTTGGAAACCAGGATTTCATTATGCTCAGGCAAATCATTGAAGCTATTGGCCGCAGCCAAAAAATCGCAAGGGATGAGTTTGGTGCCTTGGTGTACCAGTTGGTAAAAGGCATGTCGACCATGGGTGCCTTGCTGTCCCCAAATGATCTGCCCAGTGTCATAGTCGAGTCTTTTGCCATTCATATCAA
>JABFSV010000435.1 GCA_013140405.1 Methyloglobulus sp.
GTCATCTGGGGACAACGCTGGGATGCACTACTTGCCCGTGACAAGGATGGACTATTAGCCGCTCGGATGATGTCGTGTGTGGACGGTGATTTCCAGACTTTCAAATCCAAAGACGGCGCGTATGTACGGGAACACTTTTTCAATACGCCTGAATTAAAAGCGATGGTCGCCGACTGGTCGGACCGCGACATCTGGGAACTTGATCGCGGCGGACATGATCCTGCCAAAGTCTATGCGGCATTCCACGCAGCGGCAAACCATAATGGTCAACCAACCGTTATTTTGTCCAAGACCATCAAAGGTTACGGTATGGGGGCATCGGGAGAAGCCCTGTATACCTCACACCAGCAAAAGAAGATGAGTGATGACTCGTTAAAACACTTTAGGGATCGCTACGAACTGCCTGTCTCCGACGAACAATTGCACGACCTGCCTTATCTGACCTTCCCCGAAGGCTCAAAAGAACTCAATTATATGCAGCAACGCCGGAATGACCTTGGTGGGCATCTGCCGTCACGGCGGACAAAATCTTATGCCCTGGACATTCCACCGCTTAGTGAATTCAAATCGTTATTGGAAGCCAGTGGTGAAGGCCGCGAAATTTCAACAACAATGGCATTCGTGCGGATGCTAAATATCCTCACCAAAGACAAAAATATCGGCGGTCGCATCGTACCCATTGTCCCTGACGAATCAAGGACGTTTGGTATGGAAGGCATGTTTAAACAGCTTGGTATCTGGTCACAAGTCGGTCAATTGTATACCCCGCAAGATGCCGGGCAGTTGATGTCATACAAAGAAGACAAACACGGTCAGGTTTTGCAGGAAGGCATTAACGAAGCGGGTGGCTTGTGCGACTGGATTGCGGCGGGTACGTCCTACTCCACCAACAATGTACCGATGATCCCGTTCTTTATTTACTATTCCATGTTTGGTTTCCAACGGGTCGGTGATCTGATCTGGGCGGCGGCCGACCAGCGCACCCGTGGCTTCCTGATGGGCGGCACGGCGGGACGGACGACACTGAATGGGGAGGGACTACAGCATGAAGACGGTCATAGCCATTTGATGTCCGCTACTGTACCTAATTGCGTTTCCTACGACCCAACTTTCGCTTATGAACTGGTCGTGATTATCCAGGATGGTATGCGGCGCATGTATGTCGAACAAGAAGACATCTTTTATTACATCACGGTGATGAATGAGAATTACAGTCATCCCGCCATGCCCGAAGGCATGGAATCCGATATACTTAAAGGCATGTACTGCTTTAAACAAGGCGCTAAAAAGAAAGCCCCACGGGTGCAACTGTTAGGTTCTGGCGTTATCTTTCGTGAAGTTGAATTCGCAGCTGAGCTGTTGCGTAATGACTGGGGCGTGGAATCTGATCTTTGGAGCTGCCCAAGTTTTACCGAACTTGCGAGGGAAGGCCGACTCTGTGAACGCTGGAATCGCTTACATCCACTTGAGCCAGCCAAACTGTCTCATGTAGCGAAATGTCTTGGCAATGCTGAAGGTCCCATCATCGCCGCAAGCGATTATACCCGGGCATTTGCCGAGCAAATCCGTGCCTATTTGACAGCCCCTTATAAGGTGCTGGGCACTGATGGCTTTGGTCGGTCTGACACACGCAGCAATCTCCGCAAATTCTTCGAGGTTGACAGGTTTCACGTTACGGTTGCAGCATTGAAAAGTCTGGCTGATCTTGGCAAAATTGATAAAGTCAAAGTTGCCGAAGCCATCACCAAATATGGTATAGCCACTGACGTAACAGCACCTTGGTTAACCTAAAGGGACAATAATAAAAATGGCTGATTTAATAGAGATAAAAGTACCCGATGTAGGCGGTGTTGCCAGTATTGATGTCGTTGAGGTGTTGATTAAACCCGGCGATACCGTGGCATTGGAGCAAATCATTGCCACACTTGAAACCGACAAAGCCAGTATGGATCTTCCTGCCAGCGCAGGTGGCACCATACAGCAAGTCCATATTAAACCGGGCGATAAAGTTGGCGAAGGTACGTTAGTGGCAACGGTATTGGTGAATGGTGCAGATACTGCCCAGGTAGCGGCAACATTGAAGCCTGAACAATCCACCCAAAGCCCGACAACACCCGCTCCCACAATTCAAGAACAACCCGCTCCAGTCAAAACGCCAGAACCAGCCAAAGCCGCTATCGCTTCACCTGCCTCAACTCCCGTCATTGACCACAGCATTTCGGTGACAGCACACGCTTCACCTTCCGTGCGGCTTTTTGCGCGGGAATTAGGCGTAGACATCACTAAAATAACTGCCGGTAATGGACGTAAAGGCCGTATTTTAAAAGACGATGTCAAGAGCTTCGTCAAGCGAGCCATAAGCGAAGGTGTAACTCAAAGTGGCGCAGGTATTCCTTCTATCCCTGCTGTTGATTTCTCGCAATTTGGTGAAACAGAGACACTAAAACTCAGCAAGATAAAACGGCTGACCGGACAAAACCTTAGCCGTGTCTGGCTTAATCTGCCGATGGTCACTTACCATGAAGAAGCCGACATCACTGAAATGGAAGCCTTCCGCGTGGCATTGAATGCTGAAAAAACCAAGGATGAGACAAAAATTACTGGCCTGATGTTTATCATCAAGGCCTTGGTCGCTGCCATGAAGCAGTTCCCCAGCTTTAATGCCTCCCTGTCTGCTGATGGCGAGAACTTGATACTCAAAAAATACATCAACATTGGCATTGCCGTGGACACACCCAATGGCTTGGTAGTACCCGTGTTACGTAATGTCGATAGCAAAAGCATCAATCAATTGGCTAGCGAATTAGCCGAAAAAAGTGATAAGGCTAGACTAGGTAAGCTCATGCCAGCCAATATGCAAGGCGGCTGTTTGACCATTTCCAGCTTGGGCGGCATTGGCGGAACAGCCTTCACGCCTATCGTCAATGCGCCAGAAGTCGCCATCTTAGGCGTTACCCGCGCCAAAATGCAGCCCGTTTGGAATGGTAAAGAATTTATCCCCAGACTGATGCTGCCACTCGATTTAACTTACGATCATCGAGTAATTGACGGTGCAGAAGGTGCCCGCTTTATGGCACATATAAAACAAAACCTAAGTGATATTAGACGTTTATTACTTTAGACAGGAGAACACAGATGGCGAGCAAACCAGGAAGTAATGAACTAAAAGCTGAAATCGTAGTGCTGGGCGGTGGCCCTGGTGGTTATACCGCCGCCTTCCGCGCAGCAGATTTGGGCAAGCAAGTGATTCTCATCGAACGCTATCCTGTATTAGGAGGCGTTTGCCTGAATGTCGGCTGCATCCCCTCAAAAGCCTTGCTGCACATGGCGCTTGTAATCCATGAAGCAGAAGAATTTGGACAAAATGGCATCAGCTTCGGCAAGCCAAAAATTGATCTTGATAAGGTTCGTAGCTGGAAAGAAAGTGTCACCAAAACCCTGAATGACGGCTTGGCTGGACTGGTGAAGCAGCGGAAAATCACTAGGGTTGAGGGCTTTGGACAATTTACTTCTGCCAATACAATCCAGGTTGAATCTGAAGATGGAAGCACTACAACAATCCAATTCGACCAAGCGATTATCGCCGTAGGCTCGCATCCAACCAAAATCCCATCTTTCCCTTACGACGACCCACGCCTGATGGATTCAACGGATGCGCTGGAACTAAAGCAAATCCCCAAAAAACTGTTGATTGTCGGCGGCGGCATTATCGGGCTTGAAATGTCGACGGTTTACCACGCTTTGGGATCGGAAATCAGTGTTGTCGAGCTGATGGATCAAATCATTCCTGGCTGCGATAAGGACTTGATCACACCGTTGTTCCGCCGCATTAAAAAACAATACAACAATATCTGGCTAGAAACTAAAGTCACTTCAATCCAGCCAGAAAGCGAAGGCTTAAAAGTCTCTTTCGACGGTAAAGGCGCACCGGAATCCGAATTATTTGATGCAGTATTGGTCGCCGTCGGTAGACAACCCAATGGCAAATCAATCAGCGCCGAACTAGCGGGGGTCAACGTCGATGAACGTGGCTTTATTGCTGCTGACAAACAACAACGCACCAATATCAAACACATTTTTGCTATTGGCGACGTAATAGGCAACCCCATGCTTGCCCATAAAGCCGTTCATGAAGGCAAAGTTGCAGCAGAAGTGGCTGCGGGTCATAAATCAGCTTTCGACGCGCTCACTATTCCCTCTGTCGCCTACACTGACCCTGAGATCGCCTGGATGGGACTGACCGAAAACCAAGCCAAACAACAAGGTATAGAATACGACAAGGCCGCATTCCCTTGGGCAGCCAGTGGCCGTTCATTAAGTATTGGCCGCAAAGAAGGCATTACCAAACTGATCTGCGAAAAAGGCACTGGTCGAGTTCTGGGCGCTGGCATAGTGGGCACTAATGCTGGTGAACTAATTGCCGAAGCTGTGTTAGCTTTAGAAATGGGATCTGATGCCGAAGATATTGGCCTGACTATCCACCCGCACCCAACATTGTCAGAAACATTAGGCTTCGCAGCAGAAATGATAACCGGCACTATTACCGACATTTACATCAAGAAGAGCTGATTTAATCGAGATTTCCACACAGGAAAATATTAAGAAACCTCTTCTCCCCATTGGAGATAACTGTGAGGACAGAGATTTGCTCTTGCATTTCCAATGCAGGAGCGCCTTGGCAATGTATCGAAAGCATTAGCACGAAGGGATTTTTAGCAGTCCTGCAACAACACGCAACCACTTTTTTGAAATACGCGAACACTACCGAGTAAACCAATGATAAGAACGCTAGCCATAATACTTGCTCTTGCACTGCTGGTCGCCATCAATTTCAATATCTGGAGTTACATCAACAACCCACTCCAGTTAGAGCCGTGGACCAGCACCACGATGGGCGTCACTTTCGACCCAACGAAGAAAGACGAAACCGATAAAACCAAAAGAACCCTCACCTACAGCGAAGAAGACATTGATAAAGACTTAGCCTTGTTGGAAGGCAAATTTCACGCTGTCCGTACCTACAGTGTTTTGCAAGGCCTGCATAAAGTCCCTGAACTCGCTGCGAAACACAATCTCAACGTTACACTAGGCGCATGGATAGGTGCTGACCTCGAAAAAAACCGCCAGGAAATCGAAACCCTTATTCAATTAAGCCGGGAAGAAAATAATAGAATCGTACGCCTCATGGTCGGTAACGAGGTGTTGCTACGTAACGAAATCCCCAAAGAACAATTGATTGAGTACATCCGCGAAGTCAAAAAACGCACTTGGCGTCCCGTCAGCACCTCAGAAACTTGGGACAGGTGGTTAGCAAACCCTGAAGTTGCCAAAGAAGTCGATTATATTGGGGTGCATATACTGCCTTATTGGGAGGGCATATCCGTTGATGAAGCAGTCGATTATGTGTTTGACCGTTACCATCAAATGCAAATGACGTTCCCCGATAAACCCATTATCATCACCGAGGTTGGCTGGCCTTCGGATGGGCAACCCAAAATACATGCAACCGCATCCAAAGCCAATCAAGCCAAATTTTTACGCCAATTCCTAAATCGCGCTGCCAAAGAAAAACTGGCTTATTACGTGATTGAAGCGTTCGACCAGCCTTGGAAAAGTACTGATGAAGGTTCAGCAGGTGCTTATTGGGGGCTATTCAACGCTGATCGACAGCTCAAATTCCCGATGGATGGCGATGTCATCACCCTGCCAACCTGGGAAAACTGGGCAACGGGTGCGGCTATTTTCAGCATCCTTATCATGGGAGTGTTCTTATACACACGTAACACGATGAAGCTACCCGGCATACTGTTCTTCGGGGTGGTTGCCAACCTCGCAGCATCTTTTATTTTTTGGACAGTTTCAATCGGCGCACAACAGTATCAAACCAGTATATCCATCGCCTTCTGGGTATTGATTGTACTGATGCAAATTATGGCACTTATTATTTTGCTCATCGAAAGCCTGGAAATTGCCGAAATCGTCTGGCATCGAAAAACGGCACGTACATTCCAACCCTTAGAACCTGCCCCTGACTTTAAGTATCCTAAGGTATCACTCCATCTCCCCATCCACAACGAACCGCCCAAAATGGTGCGGAAAACGCTGGAAGCATTGGCGAAAGTGGATTATCCCAATCTTGAAGTCCTGGTCATGGACAACAACACCAAAGACCCTGCTGTTTGGCAACCTGTAGAAGCAGATTGCAAACGCCTGGGACCAAAATTCCGGTTTTTCCATCTGGAAAACTGGCCGGGCTTTAAGGCTGGGGCAATCAACCATGCACTAGAACAAACCGCCAGCGATGCAGAAATAATCGCCGTGATCGACAGCGATTACATCCTCTCGCCGGACTGGCTGAAACGCATGGTGCCGTATTTTGATAACGAGAATGTCGGCTTTGTGCAATCTCCCCAAGATTACAGGGACTTACACGTTAGTGCCTTTAAATCATTTTGCTACTGGGAATATGCCGGATTTTTCAATATCGGCATGGTGCAGCGCAACGAATACAATGCCATTATTCAGCATGGCACTATGACGATGGTCAGAAAATCAGCCTTACTCGAAGTGGGTAACTGGGCGCAGTGGTGTATTTGTGAAGACAGCGAGCTGGGACTTAGGTTGTACGAAGCGGGCTACGATTCGGTCTATTGCAAAGATTCCTTCGGTAAAGGACTAATGCCAGATACTATGTCCGGTTATATGACCCAACGCTACCGTTGGGTGTATGGCGCGATGCAGATCATCAAAGCACATTGGCGCAGTTTTATCCCGTCAAAAAAATCCCCCTTAACCTCTGCCCAACGCTATTACTTCGTAGCCGGATGGCTGCCCTGGTTTTCCGATGCGTTGGCATTGTTATTTACCACTGCCAGTCTAGCGCTGACAGGGATGATCTGGTATGGCATCAAACTTAGCCCTTTACTTGATATTTTGATTGAAAA
>JABFSV010000150.1 GCA_013140405.1 Methyloglobulus sp.
TTAGTGCAGGTGGGGCGATGCTGGCACAAAAATCGGGGTATCCTGTCGTTCCCATCGTTCTTGATGCGGGTAGATATTGGCCTCGATACAGTTTTTTAAAGTATCCAGGTACAATCAAGGTAAAAATTGGCCCGTATATTGAAAGTAAAGGTCGCAAAGCGTCTGATATTAACAAAGAAGCTGAGGGTTGGGTGATTCAAGCGATGCGGGAAATTAGCCAATAAAACAGTTTTCTGGGGCATTCTGACCATTGCTATTACATGAAGTCCGGTGAACTGCGTATAATACATCCCGATGTTGTTGTAAATTTTAATGCTAAGTGGTGCTACGTACATGAAAAAAAAGCTGTTAATTCTTCTATTTCCCTTATTTGTCGTGGCGTGTGCCGACAAGAGTCAGTATGAAGAAGTCGTTTTAAATGAAATGAAAAAAGAGCAAGATGTTAAAGATTATAAGATAGACCCTGCTTATATGGCTAAGTGTGTTATCGACACAACTTACAAAAGAATGCCTGGTTTTTTTGTTTTTGATCCAGACAGGTTGGCGGCTTATCGCAACTACGCCAAAATGTTGAAGATGTCAGTGTCTAAAGATCCACAAAAAACACTTGATGAATTGCGTAAGGATTTTGGTTCGCCGGATGAGTTGGCCAAAGCCCATTCGGTTTACACTGAAAGCATGATGGACTGTTATACAGCCATTTTGCATGAGGCAGACGGTGATCCCGAAGAAAAGACTTAAGGTTAAATAGGCTTTTTGGCTGGGGTAACATGTACCTCAGCCTTATCTGAGATCAGTTTTTAATTAACTGAACACTACTCTTCAGAGGGTGATTCCTCAGTAGGGGCAGATACGTGTTCTGTAGGTGTGTGAACTGTTTCTTCGGCTTGTGCAACGGGTTCAGATTTTCTTTCTTCAACCTTCTTTTGTGAAGAATAGACAGGGTCGGGCCTATTTTTTTCTTCTAATTTCGCTTTTTCGGCAGCCTCTTCTGCGGTTTTTTTCGCCAATCGTTTTTCTTCTTCTATTCGCCTGCCTTCTTCCAATGAAACCATAAAATCTTGAAACCAATCCTGGTTTTTAATTTTGGCTAGGTCTGGATCAGCCAAAATATCAGCATCTTCCGGCAAATTACCTTTCTCTTTTGCGGTTTGTAAAGCCTCAAGGCAGTGTTCATTGTCGCCACGCACACCATGCACACACGCAAGGTTGAAGGCAGCAACACCAGCTTGAATGGAGTTAGCTTTTTCAAATTGCCTTTTTGCCATTTCATACAGCTCATCACTAGGCGGTACGCCTCTGGCTCGCGCTAAGTCCATGCAGGCGACCCCAGCATCAATAGCCGCAGCAAGATAGTTGGGGTCTAAAGTCATGCAAAAGGAGAATTTTGCAATCGCGTTCCGGTAAATATTGATGGATTCAGGCGGTGTTTTACTTTTCGCCTGGTGCAACAAAGTGACACCCCAATGGTACAGGGTCTCGGCACGTAAGGGATCGCCCGTCAGGACATCGGCGTACTCCTGGTAGACTTCTTTAAGCAATTGATCCGCAATGCTTTCTTCATTTTGACGTGCTTTGGCTGCTTTTTTTACAGCGGCATCGAGTTTAGATTTTTTCGTGAACGATGCGAAAAACGACATGGTTGAATACTCCTGGTTGATAGGTTTATCGTTATTATAGTTAGTTAATATAGCTCAAATTTGATGTCAAAACGTTAACGAACGCACAAAATCCGTAATATTTACTGTAGGTATGTTGCATTTAGTTATCGAGATGCAGGTTTTGCGTATTTTTTGGAACGATTGCCGCGAGTGTCCTTATTAGCCTCATTACTGCGTTGGGGTGTTTTTTTATCAGCATGCCGATAATCTTTTTTACCTGAATTTTTGCCAGGTGCAATTTTTTTTGGTGCATCAATGACGCGTAACGAAACTGGCTCGTATCCGGTATCGCTGATTCGTGGAATTTGTCGTTTCAGCAATTTCTCGATAGCTTCCAATAAATAGGCTTCTTCTGGGCAAACTAGGGAAAGCGCTGCACCATTGGATCCCGCACGACCCGTGCGTCCAATCCTATGGATGTAATCTTCGGCAACTTGGGGCAGGTCGTAATTGACCACGTGGGGCAGTTCTTCAATATCCAGGCCGCGGGCGGCAATATCGGTGGCGACCAGTGCAGTGACTTTGCCAGTCTTAAAGTAGTCCAGGGCTTTAGTCCGTGCGCCTTGGGTTTTGTCGCCATGCAGGGAAGCGGCACGGATGCCGTCCTTAATCAGTTGTTTTTCCAAGCGGTCAGCACCATGTTTGGTGCGGACAAAAATCAGCACCTGTTGCCAATTATTGCTGCCGATAAGGAAAGACAGCAATTCGCGCTTGTAATCCTTGTTAATGCCGTACACACATTCGGAAACTAAATCCGCAGTGGCGTTCTGTTTGGCGACTTCAACTTCAATAGGATGGTTAAGAATCGTTGCCGCAAGCGTTTTGATTACACCGAGCATAGTGGCAGAAAATAATAAACTTTGGCGGTTTTTAGGCAAATAAGCCAAAATTCGGCGAATTTCCGGCAAAAAACCCATGTCCAGCATTCGATCTGCCTCGTCCAACACTAATAATTCTATATTGCCTAAGGAGATATTTTTTTGGTTTATATGATCCATCAAGCGGCCTGGTGTGGCGACCACAATATCGCAACCGTGCCGCAATTGGCGCGTTTGCATAGTGATACTTGCACCGCCCACGATGACTTGCGTCTGCAATGGCAGATATTTTCCATACGTCGCGATACTTTCATAAACTTGGGCTGCCAACTCGCGGGTAGGCACTAAAACCAGGCCCCGAATCTTTCTTGGCCTGAGCGTTAAATCTGCGTTTTCCGTAAGTCGTTGCAACAAGGGCAAAGAGAAACCGGCGGTTTTGCCCGTGCCGGTTTGTGCGCCTGCCAGAATATCCTTGCCTGCAAGAATAACCGGAATCGCTTTAACCTGGATAGGTGTGGGGGTTGTATAACCTTGGTCAGCAACTGCTTTGAGCAGTGCATCTGATAAACCGAGTGAGACAAAAGACATGTAAACCTTAATAGTTGAGAATAGTTTGTAGGCTGGGGCAGCAATGATTCCATACCATTATGCTGCACTTGACCCACAGGGATGTGGGGAATGCTGCCAACAGTATGGAACGGTTGCAGCCCCACCATCCCTGGTGGTCGTTGATAAAGCCCAGCAAATGGGCGGATGCCGGGTTTACCAACCCAGCTAGCGGAAATTAACAGGGAAGGGCATCACCCCCCCGTAACACTCATGTGCCTCAGGATTACTGGTTGCTCATGGATATTGAATTCGTGTTTTTCCGGCTTGATTTGCATGGCATCAACGATGGTTTGCTTTAAGATGTCCATATCGCCAGGATTAGCCCTGATTACCTGCTTAAGGTCAACCGAATGCTCATTGCCCAGGCACAGCAGCAACCGCCCTTCCACCGTTAAGCGAACGCGGTTGCAGGAGCTACAAAAATTGGCGCTATGCGGCGAAATAAAGCCAACCCGGGTTTGCGACCCTTGCACCTTATAATAAACCGACGGCCCACCCGTTTTTTCGGTTGAGGCGAGCAAAGAGAAATGGCTGGCTAAATCGGCTTTGATGCAGTCACTGGAATAATAGGCAGCAGAGCGGTCATGTTGGCTGACCATGCCCAGCGGCATTTCCTCAATAAAGCTAATATCAATGGCCTTATCAACCGCAAATTGCACCAGATCAACCACTTCCTGGTGGTTTTTATCCTTCAGTATCACCGCATTGATTTTAATCCGCTCAAACCCAGCATCATTGGCTGCATCAATCCCCCGCAAAACCTGCTGCAAATTGCCGGTTCTGGTGATGGCCTTAAACTTATCGGCATCCAGCGTATCCAGGCTAATATTGATGCGCTTAATACCCGCTTTTTTCAGGGCTAATGCCATGTGTTCCAGTTGGGAGCCGTTGGTTGTCAACACCAGTTCATTTAGGTTCTCTATTTGGCCTATATTTTCCAGTAACTCCAACGCACCACGTCTAACCAAAGGTTCGCCGCCCGTTATCCGAATTTTTTTTACCCCTAATTCTGCAAATGCTTTAGCAAGGGTGTAAATTTCTTCCAGGGATAAAACCTGTTCACGCGGCAGGAAGGTCATCTCCTCAGACATGCAGTACACACAGCGAAAATCACAGCGATCCGTAATGGAGATACGCAAATAATCCACCTTCCTGCCGAAGCGGTCGATTAACTGGGGTGATTTGCCGCTATTGTCCATACCGCACAAAAATGATTAAAATTAAGGAAGTAACTATATGTATCATTGTAACATAGCGCGAAACTTAATCGGGGTTAACCAAGTCGAATTCCTTGCTACCATCAGCAAAGCAAGTTACTCCTGTTGTTAGCTTGATAGACCTTATAAGATGAATCCAGTTCTTAAGTTTCCTAATAAAAAACCACGTATAACGGATTGATTTATTGCGTCTGAGACAATCAAATTGCAATTATGTGATGCGTTTCACAAACGTATTCATAAGGTCTATACTAAGATGTTAGTTAACTAGAACCTTTTTAGATTAGGTTGAGAAGTAATGCCGTTGAATCAAAAAGATTTTCAAGTCATGCCACAAGAACCATCAAGACAACATGGGTTTACGCTCATGGAGCTTATGGTTACGCTGAGCGTGGCCTCTGTTTTGGCGTTTATTGCTATACCCAGCTTTACCGAGATCATAAGCAACAATCGCGTAACTGCCCAAGTCAATCAATTCGTAAGTACACTGAACTTTATGCGGAGCGAGGCGGTTAAGCAAGGTGTACGAATTTCGATGTGCAAAACCAGCGATGGCATGACGTGTGTAGCAGATGGTGCAGGAAGTGATTGGACACAAGGCTGGATTGTTTTTACTAATCAAAACAATAACAAGGTCTATAACGGTGGCGATGAGATTATATTGAAAGTCCAGGAAGTAATCAAAGGCGAGCTAACGATCACCGGAAATACAAACGTTGACGACATAATCTCTTATTTACCGGGAGGTCAGGTTCAGAACTCAGGCGCAATTACAGTATGCGATGACCATCGTGTTGGCGAAACTGGAAAAAGAATAGTCATCAACTCTGTAGGTCGTTCAAGAATTCAAACATTTGCCTGTCCATGAACAATAAAAACAACGTGAAGTTCATATTTAAGTATTCATGTGCCATGAAAAAACACAACGGTTTCACGCTGATTGAAGTGTTGGTCGCCGTAGTTATACTTGCGGTGGGGTTGTTGGGCTTGGCAGGTATGCAAGCCAAAGAGTTGGGCAGTAACCAAAGCGCCTACAACCGCAGCCAGGCGACACAATTGGCATACGACATTGCAGACAGGATGCGGGCCAATCCTTCGGTGGCGGCAGCTTATCTATCAAAGCCTGCTGATGCAGAATGTTCCGCCGGTGATGATCCTTGCACTGCCTGCACTTCATTGGCCAAAACCTGCGTTCCGGCACAACTTGCCGAAACCGACCTTCACAATTGGAACAATGACTTGAAGAATACCTTGCCAAAAGGTACGGGTCGTGTTTCTTTTAACGGTGCCGTTTATACAGTCACCATTAACTGGGACGAGGACAAAAGCGGTGTGGTGGATCAGGACGACCCTAATTTTCAGATGGGCTTTCAGTTATGAACGTCACCTTTCTGACATCACTTACCAGTCAGCTCAATACTCAACGTGCCTTGTTAAGGCAAAGTCCCACAAATGCTAGAATTGTAAGCAATGAGCGAATTGGTGGCATTGCTAAAGACCAAGTGTTGGGTGCGATAATCTACCCTCAACAACAAGGTTTTACGCTGGTTGAAATCATGATTGCACTCTTGATAGGAGTGTTTTTGTTGGGTGGTGTTATGGGTGTTTTTTTAAACACCAAGCAAACCTATAGCGTACAAGAAGCTTTGTCCAGGTTGCAAGAAAATGGTCGTTTCGCCATGGATTTTCTAGCGAAAGATATCCGTATGGCAGATTATCGCGAGTGTTTAACTACTCTGCCTTTGGCAGATGCTGTATCTGGCACAGATAATGATACAGATCCAGCAAATGGTTTCCTGGACGGCTCAGATAGCATAACAATAGTATGGTCAGAGGTGCCATGCCTACCCCCATCAGCTGTTACTGTGCCTCGGACTTATGGTATTACAGATTCTATGGGTTTATATCAAAATACCAATTTGAACGTATTGGTTGAAGGGGTGGAAAACATGCAAATTCAATATGGCGTAGACAGCGATATAGATATCAGCACTGGAGTACCCAAAGGAGGGGACGGGACTGCCAATTATTATGTAGACGGCACGGCTGCCAATTTTCCAGATTGGCAGCATTGGGCGCAAATAGTCAGTGTCCGCGTCAGCCTCTTATTGCAGACTGTTGATGACAATATCGCTTCCGAACCGTTGCCTTATACTTACAATGGCGCAACGTTCACGCCGGGTGACCGCAGGATCAGGCGGGTATATACCTCGACCATCGCGTTACGTAACCGGATACACTGAGGACGATTACATGGCATCCACTCCAGTACTTTCTAAATCCCAATCCGGTGTTGTCCTGATTATCAGTTTAATCATGTTGCTGTTGCTCACTTTGGTTGGTCTTACGGGTATGCAAAATATCGGGCTTGAAGAAAAAATGGCCGGCAATATGCGGGACAGCAACCTAGCTTTTCAAGCGGCCGAATCCGCATTGGTCGCGGGTGAGGCTGCCTCGCTAAAAAAACCCGTCATTGCTTGTCCGGGCGTTAATCCTGTCGGGCTTTATAAATATAAAGTTCTTCCTAATGGAGATCTTGATATAGATTGTGACGACGTGAGCGACCCTATTCAAGTGCCCAAACCCGTATG
>JABFSV010000286.1 GCA_013140405.1 Methyloglobulus sp.
GGTTTTATTCTTCAGTAATGTTTCTACCAGGTATTGCACAATCGCAGCGTATTATTGGGAATCTAATTGAAAGGCCACCTTTTTTGGCACCCTTTCGCGCTTACGTTTTGGATAAATAACGGGACAATGGTGTTCCCAGCAGCCGAGGCACGCCCCCTGTGGGCAACCATTAACCAAGCAGAAGGAAACTAACCCATGAAAAAAACCCGCTTTTTGTCCACCATTGCTTGCCTGTCGGCCTTGGCGTTGCCTTACGGCGCTGTTACGGCCGGCATCGTGCAGAACAGCGCCACCGTTTGCCAAAATTTCTACGCCGGGCAGCAAGATGCGATAGATTATGTCGAATACGGTGTCAGAAACGTCGACCTCATCAACGACCATTTTGTTGTCTGCCCATTGGGTGTGGCCCATAGCAACAAAGCAATGGGTTCCGTGACCGTACGGTACCGCTCGGCAAAGCCAATCAATTGCTATTTTTACACGCACGAGGCTGGCGACAAGGAATTGGGCATGGTTGCCGTCCCGTTGAAACCGTCCGCCACGGGCGTTAAGGTCGCCGCCTCCATCCCCCAAACCTTGCGCTCCACCCATGTCGCCCTGTGTGCGCTCCCTGCAAAAGCCGCCGGTGTGGTCATGTCGTTTGAGAACAATTTTTAGTTATCGCCCGACATGGCACTGCTCCCCCGAAAAAAGACGGCCGTCACCCGCTTGTTGCTGATCCTTGTCCCTGTTGCGGCTGCACTAGTGCTGGCCAATGCAGGGACTGGCACAGGTCGCCTGCCGCCAAAGCCCATTGGCAGGGCCTGTGACGGTGGCCACCAACTCTTGCGGTCCGCCAAGGATGCCACGGGCGACGGCGATACGGTTTTGTTGCAGGGGGAACTGACGGCGCTAAAGGCCAGCGTGGAAGCGTTACGGCGGACGGTCATTGCGCTACAGGCCGATGCCGTCGACCATCCGCGACCCGGCGATGGCCAGGAAATGCAAGAAATGGCATCAGCGCCAACCCCGGCCCACGGGCATGAAATAACGAATGCGTTGATGGAAGTTGCCGAAATGCGCTTCCGCCAACAAACGGTTGACAAGGCGTGGTCTAGCGCTGCCAAGGATCTGGTCATGGCGGCTTTGGCCCGCAGCGGCGGGTCGCCTGCAAGCCAAGCTGTCACTGGCATTGATTGCAGGGCGGGCATGTGCAGGGTGGAAATCGTTGCCGACGCCAACCACGAAGCAACAACCGAACCGAAACTCCCGGTGTCCGTTGGCCCCGCGATGCCTTACCTGGTGTCCGCCACGGAATACACGGACGGAGGAAACACCAAGTCCAGCGTGTTGTTTATTTCAGAAGACCCTATCGGCGACCAATAATCCTTTGAAATCGCCCTGATTGGTGGCTGTCAGGAAACCCGGTCACGGCCAAAACGGGTCTTGAATCCACGCTATAATCAAGCCCCTTTCGTTGCTGTCAAGCACAGCCACGGCATCCACGAGGTCGAACCCGTATCGGCTATTGTCATGGAACCACACTGACGCAAAAAACTTAGCTATCTGTACCTCGCCCGAACTCATGACACCCAATTCTGACTCAAACAAATCAGGCTTGAACTCTCCTTCGCCTATATCCCACAAGTGGCTTATCCTTGGATAGCGCCCGACCATTTCAAAAAAACGTTGTTTGCTCATTATATTTTGTTCCCAGTTTTAGGTTGTTGACGGTAATCTTAACGCTATAAACCAGATTATCTAAATGTTTGCCAAGTGCCATTCCATCCTGGAAAGGCACAATTTGCAGAATGATACTTTATTTTGTAGGCCAAATAACCGTAACGGTGAAATGCGTGATTCATGCCATCCCAGTATGAATCTTCACTCTCCGGCATTTATATTGGTTCGGCAACTTCCGCACTGGCAAGGCTTACAATCGCGCAACTCTGACAAGGCTTCTTTAATGGAGTCCACACCAAACACATGGGCCTCGGACGTAGGGTGATGCCAGCCGTCCTTAAGGCTGATGATCAAAGCATTGCCGGATTTGCGTTCGTCGTCCCAGTGAGCAATCATTTTTTTGAATTTTTCGGGAAAATAAGTGGGTATCATATTGTTTTGATGTTTGTCGCTATCACGTGTTTTTACCGGCAAGCAACTTCAAGCCATTGGCCGTTGCCACCAAATGCTCCGTTGCTGTTACGTTGAGAGTCAAAGAATTGCCCTTAAGCATGATGGAATTGACGGCATGTCCTTTGAGTAGACGTTTTGCCATGCGGGGATCGATGACCGACCTTGGTATAGGTTTTCGGCTGATATTACGCAACACGGACAGCGCATCGTCGTTTAACACATTTGGAATAAGCGATGCCATCGTTCCCTCCCTTTTAACAGGCGGACAAAATATTAATCGGCACCATCGTACCATTGCGAATATCAACATAAGCGCCTTGGTGGTCCAAGCCACCGTGCCGTAACAGCATCCACACCATTTGCATCACTATATTTGCTATTGTCCGGTTAATCGGCAAATCCTGGTTCGCCAAGGCTTCCTCCATACTGCAAGAGGGGGCGTTGTCCTCCATCTTCCCATCCAACCCTGGATAGAAATCAAACACATTGGGAAGTTCCGCATTATTATGTGAGAACTGGCCTAACCTGCCAAGGATTACCTGGCCTGTGTGTGAACCATTGCCGGTGTCCAGCCACAACGCCCTGGAATACTGGTTACATTTACTTTTCGCCAAATCAGCGCGGAATTGGGCAACATCGACACAGGTGATGACCATGTCACAACCGTTGAGGCCGTTGCCGTTTGCATCGAACTGCCGCGGCACGGCCACCCAGTCCAGGCCGAATAGGTAATTGATGCGCTGGACGGTGACTACCGCTTTGTTATGGCCTAAATCGGCAGGGTAGAACGCTTGCCGACCGATATTGGGCCGCTCGACGTTGTCGCCGTCCCACGCCGTCACTTTCAAACCAGGGTGCCCCAATTCGCGGATTGCGTAATCGACCCGGGCAAGGCAAGCGAGGGTTTCCGAGCCGGTACCGCCAACGCCTATGACGTGAATATCGACACGCCTGGCAAACCAGTCCGAAGGTGTGCATAACTTGAACGGCGGTTGCTGTGGTTCCATGGTTCATATCCTGACTTTAGTTTTTACTGCCACTACCTTAAAACAAAAAGTCGAGAATGCAACGGCAATAGGCGTAGCAAAGGCCAATGCCAAGCATTGCGACACCAAGGATGAGCGTACCGACAATCTGGGCCTTAATAAGGAAACGGTTGTTTTCAAGCCCCGTCCCTTTAGTCCCTTTCTTGAAAATAAGGGACTGGGCCTTAAAGCCACGCCAGGCCAAAGCAAGGCACCAAAAACCGATGGACAGGTAGATGGCAGGCAGTATGATACTCATATTATTTGCGTATACCAGCGACCCCGCCCGTAAAGGTATAGCCTACCCTGGTAGATGCAAAATACACCAACAGTAGCACCGATACAGCCACCAGCCAGAAGTTAAGCTTGCTAAAAAAAATGTTCTTTTTAATTTCCATAAACAATATTTATAAAACTTGCTCTAAATATGACACAAAAACTGCCGCCCGTCATAACGAAAGCCATCCAAAAAACGACTTATTAGTTTTATCAAGTGGCTAATCGTAGGCAAAAAACAATTGCAGCGGAGGGCATTTCAAAAAATGCCCGTTGACCACCAGCCTTGAAACCGATGAAGGTATTGCTGATCGGTGCGACAGCACACCGGCGATGTAAAACCCGTCCAGGTCGGACTGGTCGTCCGTTTCCGAAAAGAACGCCTCGAAAAAGCCATGCGAATGCAAATCGACCACCAACTCCATGCCATCAGGCAGGATGTTCCGGTAACAGATGTGGCCACTACTGCCTGAAAGCACGGGTGGCTCGTACAAACGGTAGTTATGCTCATTTCTGTCCCAAACGATTAACCCTGCCCACTCGTTCGGGCAAGCGTTGTGGGCTTTCATCAATGCCTCGCCCAGAATAGCGTAAGGTATCTTTCCGTTAAGAAGCTGTATGCCGCATTTATCGAATTCGCCGTAGGGCAAACGGACACTGGCTTTGGCGACCCGTTGTCGCACCGCGATAACAGGGTTCTGCGCTTCCATATACAAGCCGTCGCGTCCGACCACGAACCTGTGCTTACCAAGTTCAGGCGGCGGCAAGCTCTCCCCGAAAACGGGTTGCATCAACGTAGGGGTTTCGCCAAAGACGATACGGTCCCTGGTGTTCGTCAAGTACGCTGCCGTCATGAGCTATGCTCCTGGATAAACTGCGTTACTCCCCTGGACAGGGGAACCAAGTGTTGGTTAGGGAAGGCGTTGGGCTGATATTTGGCGACGGCTTGCCAAAACTTAAGATGTGCCTTGGTGTCAATGTCCTTGTTTTTCTTGCCGAGGCCTAACGTGCGAAGGTTGTTGACATGGGAAAACGCGGTGTCGAACATGAGCGATTCCCATTGCGGTAAATCCTCGATGCCACATTCGCCCGGCACGGAAGCCGAGCCGGTGCAGACTGCGCCATTTAAGCTGACGTTCATCAACGGGGCGTTATAGAGGATGGTTTTGGCGGTAGGGCGATGGTTGCTTTTTAGGGCCGCCACCGCCAGTTTCCCGTTCCGGTTGGCGACCATCAGCAAATTCGGCCACGGGACGGACAGTTTCTTCATCGGCATCCCCGCGATGTTAAACAGCATGGGACGGACACCTGCCGGAATTGTCCAGGCAATGTGGTTGTCCGACAAGGACACCACGTTGCTTGGCAACAACTGGATAGTGCTTTGCCGACGTTGCAGCAACGATTTGAGCAAGGCTTCAATGTCCGCTTCCGACAGCAGCCGCCCTGCACCGATGACAGGGTTGGCACCCTGTCCGCCGGAAAAGAAATCATGTAGGGATGCCACAAAATCCTTGCCGCCATAACTATCTCCGTTAAGGCCTCTGGTTTCGTGGAACAGGACCGCACTATTGGGCATGATAGCCAGTTCGGCATTGCCCACAAACCTAAAAAAGTCATTCGGTTTCATATTTTTCTCCGCCATAACAAATAATTTCCGCCAACCGTACCAAACCCCTCGCCTTCGCCAACATGAGCAGGGTCTTTGCCGCTTGCGGGATCGTATCGGGGTGTAACCTGACTTTTGCCATCGCGGTTTCGCCGCTTTCGTAAATACCTTGGAATACGTGGTTGATGACATTGTCTTCCCACGGCATCCCAACGCCTATCGCATGTCCGTAATCGAGTGGCATATCGTTGACCTCACCGTCCAACGGTTCCATAGAATGGCTGTCATCCCCTTGCCATTGCCAGACCTTGAGCGTTTCCTTAACAAAAGCGACCCAAGGGTGCCGGTATTCACTCCGGCCTTCCCTTTCCCAGGCCGTTAAAGTACCGGCGACCCCGTCCAATGTCGGCGGTTGTCCGAACAAGTCATCAATCTTGTTGTCGAGAACGGACGACAAAAAATGAAAGCGTTCAATCAATGGCCCTGGCTCGTCGCCATAATATTCAATGAAGGGATACAGGTTCGTGTCGATAACCTTCTGCGCCAGGGTTTCCCAATCAAGCCCAGGATGGGCTTCCAACAGTGCTTGGAAGCAGTCGAGTTCTTCTTCCATCAGGATGGCACAATCAAGCATGTCGTTCGCCAACAAGCCAAAGCCCAAATCCCTGACAATCCAGAACAGGCACCCGTAAACCAACTTTGCTAATTCAACATCCAGCGTGAGCAGGTCGAATTGCGAAAACCGGAGGCCGGAAGACAGATAGAGATAAAATTGTCCCTGCTCATTTTCAAGGCTGATGACCAACGGCTCATAAGCATCGTGCCGAAAATACCTACCAGCGAGGATACCGGCAACATCGCCAAGGTGGTTGCCGATGGCGTGTACCGATTTTTTATAGAGCCGGTAAACCTCCTGCCAACCGGTTGCAACACAACGGTCAATGTCCTGTTCGGACACGATGCCCAGTTCGTGTGCCAGCAGGATTAATGCTGCAATTCCAGGCCGGTTACTTTCAAAATCGGCCTGGTCACGCCGCCGCCGGATGTCATCCAGCAAGTTGCCGATGTCAAAGCCAAGCCGTGGCTGGCAAAACAGGCTTAAACCAGCGGCAGGTGCGAAGGATTGATGGCCGTGATTGCCTGTCTGCGAAACGTCGGGATCGACAACCTGAATTGGTGGCATGGTGGTTTCTCCTGGTAGGTATCGACTGGTTCATCCGCTGAGGGAGCCATGCTCCCCCAGGTCCTTAAGGTGGCCATGCCGTTGTGCTTAACCTTTGGTTTTGACATCGGGCAACACCACCGGATAATGCAGTTCCTCGCCTATGACTTGTGGCTCACCTAATGCCGCGTTTGCCAAGTGTGGATAAGCGGCGGCATACAGCTTGACGGCTTCCTCTGCCGGTACACCAGGGGCAGGGTCTGCTAGCCTGACCGCACCCATCTTAAAGACCCTAACCAGGGTTATCGTATTGGTTGTCATGGCGCTCTCCTTAAAATAGGCTTTTTTCAGTTACGGTTGCGGTGGCTTCGGAAGGGGCGGTACCCTCATCCCCTGCCCGTGCCTTGGCGGCTTCGGTTTTAGGGCTGGGTTGGGCTTCCAGACTGGCCTGTTTTCCTGCCTCCTTGACCCGTCCTAATGCGGCTGCAAAGGAACTCTGTGGATCTTCCCTTAGCTCGGCAAACGCGGCCAGTGACCTTGGGAAGTCCTTGTCCAGGGCCTCCGCTGTTGCGGTGATGTACAACGGCATCGACAATGCCGCATGGAGCCTTTTAATGTCGTCATGGGCAAAATTATCCAGCGTCCCGCCCATTGACGGCTGCACCAACACGGTCAACAGGTCGCCTTTTTTGGTGA
>JABFSV010000284.1 GCA_013140405.1 Methyloglobulus sp.
TTGGTGAGATAGGCTTTGTACGCAGCTTCCATATTAGCAACCAGCTGTTTTTCTTCGGGTATCAGGTAGGTTGCGATGTATTTTTTCCAAAGCCTGTCGATTTCAGCGCTGTTCTTTTGAATTTGGGTGAGTGCGGTATTATTTTCTTCTATGTTACGGAAGACAAGCGCCCGGTTCAAGGCCAGACGGTTGCGCATCAGCAATACGCGGATATCGCCAAGATCGGATGCTGGCACAAGCCTGTCAGCGAAAACGGTTTGTAGGCTGAGATTTGATTTATTTAAACCATACAAACCAAAGCTGCCGACAGTCAGCAGCAGGATTATGATGAAGGTTAAATTAATTGTTAAGAGTGTTTTAATTTTTGTATTTTTAAACATTTGGTTACCTGTGTAGTAAATATTGCCCAAATTTGAAAATTTTCGGTTGAACCGTCTTGACTGCATCCAATTTGAATCACTGCTGGCTGTCTATCCTTGGGCAGCCTGTTTTGACCTAAGGGGCTACTGACGCATTGCTATGTCTTATTTACGTTGTTTATGGATTAGTTAAGGCTAAGCGGCGACTTTGGCGATTAGATCCATATCGCTGGCTGACATCAAACGTTCAATATCGACCAGGATAATCATGCGTTCATCCATGGTGCCCATCCCGATAAGGTATTGGGTATCCAGGCTGGCACCGAATTCAGGCGCCGCATGTATTTGGTCTTTGGTCAGCTCAATGACATCCGAGACGCCGTCCACCACCATGCCGATCACCCTGCCACAAACGTTCAGGATGATGACCACCGTGAATTGGTTGTAGTCCACATTGCCCAAATGGAATTTGATGCGCATATCGACGACCGGGACGATGACCCCCCTTAAATTGATAACCCCTTTGATAAAATCGGGCGTATTGGCAATCTTGGTGACGGTTTCATAGCCACGGATTTCTTGCACCATGAGGATGTCGATGCCATACACTTCCTCGCCCAGCGTGAAAGCCAGGAACTCGGAGCTTGCGCCAGATTCTTGATTGTGTTCCATAGTAACCCCTGATTTTAGGTTTAATTCGCCGCCCGTCATAAACTCAACTATCGTTGAGGTGTTTGGCGAAGTTTATATTTGCCTAGTCTAGCGCAGTTAACGGTTTTGTGATGATGTCTGTCTTGGTTTTGGGATGTACATCAAATTTTTTGTATTGTTACCGTCCCGATGTTGCATTTTTTAAAAATAACCGCCTAGAAATGCGGGATTTCAGCTTAATATCTATATGGGTATCATAAGGTTATACCGATAAGGTTACGGCTTGGCTTTATTAGTGCTTTTGGTTGAATTACGTTGGCATAGCCTTAATGACCGATTTTGAATCATTAAAGCATAGTAAAGCTGCCTTATAAGTCAACCTGGGTTGGCTAGGTTCTTCAGCCCGTGTATGTCGTCTTTGGAGGGCTGGAAACCCTGTCGCCATCGATAATTCAATAGGCAAGGGTTGAGTGTTTTGGTGGGGGGAGTAAGCACGGTAAAAACACGTGCGCTGTGTTTTGAGAATTGGAGGTGTCCCGGTTTTGCAGGGTAAAACGGCTGTTTTGGGGCGACCTAGTTGTTAATTGTTTACAGCATGCTGCTGATTTTTTTCACCAAGTCGGCGGGTTTAAAGGGTTTGATCATATAGGCTGTTATGCCAGCCGCCAGTGCTTCCTTAACTTTGCTACCTTCTGATGACGAGGTGAGCATGATGAACGGCGTTCCGGCCAGCTTAGGGTCTTCTTGCACGGCCTTGAAGTATTCCAGTCCGCTCATTACCGGCATGTTCCAGTCGCAGACCACGAGGTTAACCTTGACTTTACGCATGAGCTTTAACGCTTCTTGTCCATCCGGTGCATCAAAAACGTGCGAAAAACCCGCTTCCCGCAAAATGGCCTTGGTCAGGCTACGCATGGATAAGACATCATCGACAATCAGGATTTTATTTAATAGTAATTCTTTTGCGTCCATTGTTGTTCCTGTTTACGCCGCCGTTAAATAACCGCGAATTTTATAATAATCCACTAAGACCGACAAATAAGTTATGACATCAACCCAGGTAGGTACACTGCCCCAGTATTTTGGAAAGCGCTGAATAAGTCCCCCTAAGCCGATGGTGGCAAATATTATTAGTTATAACATTTTAACTGTCTTTTCATGCGTGCACAGTTAACACTTTTACTTATTTGCGTTACTGCACCTGACGACATTATTATAGGTTAATCCTCTGAAAGTCCTATGGCAAAGCAGCCGAATACTAAAAATAAAATGACGTTATCGATCTTAAGTGGTGGCAAAGGGGCTGGCATATTTTGTTAAAACTGCCGTTTCGTCCACCACCAGCAATCGTCGCACTGATTCTGCAATGTGCAGCTTTTGCCGGCGTTTTGTTTATTACCCAGCTATTCGACATTAAACTGCCAGCAATCGTTTTTGCCAGTATCTGTGGGTTGATGGCTGCCTTGTTAAGTTATTTTGCTAAGCTGGCGAGGTGGTGGCTGATTATCCAGTGCTTATTTACCCCAGCAGTGGTGACGGCGCTTGCGCTGAAAGTCCAGCCCAATTATTTTCTGGTGGCATTTGTAATTATGTTGCTGGTGTTTTGGAATACCTTTCGTACCCAAGTGCCGCTTTATTTGTCGAGCGTGAAGGTGTGGCAGGCATTGGAACGCTTTCTGCCCCAGGCAAGGCCAGGCCAAGGTTTTGCTTTTGTGGATATCGGCTCTGGATTGGGCGGTGTTTTGACTCATCTCGCCCAAATTCGGCCAGATGGTGTTTATCACGGTGTTGAATCAGCTCCGCTGCCTTTCCTTTGGAGTTGGCTGCGAATCCGTTTAAGCGGTTACCATCACTGTCGGGTGCAATGGGGCGACCTATGGGGTTGTGAGCTTTCTGATTACGACGTGGTATTTGCTTATTTGTCCCCCGCACCGATGGAGCGATTATGGCAAAAGGCGAAAACTGAAATGAAACCTGGGGCGATATTTATTAGCAGTACTTTTACTGTGCCAGGGCAATTGCCTTTGGAGACCGTCAAGATTGACGATCTCCATCAGTCCACTTTACTGATCTGGCGGATGTAAGTGGTTGTTAGCGTACTGAAAGAATCAATGTTCCGGTGGTTTTTCGTCCGCTGGTTTGGGTTCTGCTTCAGTTTTGGCCGGTTCTGCTGCCGGTTTTTCTGGCTCCTGGGTTGCGGCATTATCAGCTGCTTCCGCATTGGCTTCAGGTGTTGCGCCAGCTTCAGGTTTGGGGGCTGCTGGTTCGGGATTGGCAGGTTCAGCCGCTGGCTTTTCAGGTTCGTGGCTTGCTGCCTTATCGGCGCCTTCTGCGGATGGTTCAGCGGGTTTTTCGGCGCCTGGTTTAGCTGCTTCGGCACCACCATGTTCAGGCGGAGCGGGTTTGCCTTTAGGGTCTTCTTTGTTGCCGACCTCTTCAAGCAACTGCAACTCTGTTTTTTTGTTCATTACGATTATCGAGATCCGCCTATTCACGGGATCAAGCGGGTCTTTGGTGTTTAATGGGACGCTGTCCCCGAGCCCGGAGACCCTGAGAATCTTTTTTTCATCATACCCACCGCTTCTCAATTCAGCGCGCGCAGCATTTGCTCGTTCGCTGGATAGCTCCCAATTGGTGTATTGTTTGGAGATATCGGGGAAGGGCTTGGCGTCGGTATGCCCGTTGATGGTGATTTTGTTAGGCAGTTTATTGATGACCGGAGCCAGCGCGTTTAGGATCGTGCGGATTTGAGGTTCGGTTTTGGAACTCCCTAGCTTGAACATAGGAGTTTTTTTGTCATCGACAATTTGTACCCGCAAGCCTTCAGGTGTAATGGTAAGCTGGATTTGATCCTTGAGGTCACCCAGGTTTTTATCTTCCTTAACCATTTTTTCAATTTTCATTTTTAAGGATTCGAGTTGCTTCTTGTCTTCCTTTTCCGCCTGTTTATCCAGTTCGGTCGGGTCGATTTCATCAAGCGATGGCACCTTGCCTTTGTCAATTTTTGAGGCTTCGTAAGGGTCTTGGAAATACTCTGAAATGCCTTTTTTAGTGGCTTCGTCTGTTGAACCCAATAGCCACATGAGCAGGAAAAACGCCATCATGGCGGTGACAAAATCAGCATAAGCTAATTTCCAGGCACCCCCATGATGGCCATGGCCTTTCTTTTTAATGACTTTCTTGATAATGGGTTGTTCGGCCATAATTAGTTTTTAGCCTTCAGCGGGTTTGTTTTTTGCATTTTTCAGTTGTTCGTCCAGCTCAGCAAAGCTGGGGCGTAAATTTGAAGGGATCATTGCCCGCATATATTCTGCGGTCATGGTGGGTGATATTGCCTTCGCGCAACACAACAAGCCTTTTTGGGCGCATTTATAAACATTTCCATAAGCTTCTAAGCGCTCCTCCATGACGTTCGCGACGGGTGAGATAAAACCGTAAGCCAATAAGATACCCAGAAACGTCCCTACTAAGGCCGCGGCAATTAACTTGCCTAGCTCGGCGGGTGGTAAGCTTACTGACTCCATGGTATGTACAACACCCAATACCGCTGCGACAATCCCGAAAGCTGGCATGCCATCGGCAAGGCCTTTGACGGCCTTAATTGGCATATGGCCTTCCTCATGATGGGTTTCAATGGCTTGGTCCATCAATTCTTCTAATGCAGGTGCCTCAATGCCTGTCACCAATAACCGGAGATTGTCACGGATGAAGTCTAATAAGTGGTGATCTTTGGTGATGGCGGGGGTAAAAATGGTTTCAATTTCGGGGCCATCAATAATATCTTCCAGTGATAACAGGCCCTCTTTACGTATTTTGCTGGAAAGCGCATAAAAAGATAGCAACAACTCAAGGTAGAATGCCTTATTGCACTTCGCCGCTTTCAATGTGCCGGTACCTTGTGCAAGGGCGGCTTTTATAACGGGCAATGAGTTGCCGCAAACAAAGGCACCAAGAGCCGCACCGATTATTATTATATATTCAAAGGGTTGGAAAAGAACTGCGGGATGTCCGCCACCACCTATAAAGCCTCCCATGATTGCGCCGACAATCACAACATAGCCAATAATAACTAACATATATTCCTCTTAAGAGCCGATTAGGTACGGCAGAAAACCAGTTGGGCCCTGATCGAAAAGCTATGGGCGGGATAGCGTAGTAACATAAATATAGTTGCTCAAAAAGATTTTGCCGTTTTGTTAAGTAAATCACAGAAAAAAAATGTCCCTATGGCGTTAAAAACGCACGACAAGCATCATCTTTCAGGAAGAAATTTATTTTCTGGGGCATATTTTAATTAAAGTTTTTCGTCGCGATGTCGATAACAGTTACAATAAAACCAGATTAAGGAGTTTGAAATGGCTATCGACATCATAACGGGCAGAACGCGTGCCCCAGCGACTAGCAGCACAGTCCCAAAAGCTGATGTTGATAGTGGCAATAAAGTATCTACAAAGCAAGCTGAAAAAAGTGACAGTATTGCAATTACTGCCATGGCGCAAGGATTAAAAAAGACAATCGAAACGTCTTCTTTTGGTTCTGTTGTCGATGTTGACCGTGTTGCGGCAGTTAAAAAATCCCTTGCCGACGGCACCTACCAGATTAATCCGGAAAAAATTGCGGGGAAAATGATTGAGCATGAAAAGTTAATGGCTCAAAACGACAAGACGAGAAAATGGTAGAAAAAATCTGGCCTATCGCAGAGAAGCTGATCCTAAATACGCTGAACTTAACGAGGCAGCTATATCAAGAACTGATCCAGGAAGCTGCGCTATTAAAGAATTCACCACAAGCCGAATTGCTTGATGCGGTCACCGCAAACAAAAAACAACTGGTCAGCGAGCTTGAACAATTCACCCTTCAATTGGGCCAAATTTTAGCAACTGAAAAGCTACCCAACAATCAAGATGGCGTTAAAGAATACTTCCAGCGTGCAGAGAACTCAGGATTGCCCACAACAGAAACAAGAAGCAATTGGGCGCAAATTCAGATAGTTTGTTCTGAATGCAAAGGCTTAAATGAACAAAATGGTGCCAGCATCGAGCTTTTGGCGCAACACGCAAAACGTTCTTTGGATATTTTAAAGGGCAAGCCGCGCACTCCAAATACTTACGGACGGGATGGTATAACCCAAAGCGATCCAGTATCCCACACCCTGACTTTTTATCTATAATAGTCACTTAATCTTCGGATTACATCGTACTGGATTCTTTTGGCTATACTATCCTGAGTTCTTGGGGTTTATAGATAAACCGGAAGGCGTTCACTTAGCTAAAATATTTTATCCGTCATATGGAAGAACAACCTGACCATTTAATCCGTAGTCCGCAAAAAATACTCAGTAAATTATCTATTCTACAAAAAAATAAAAATATACTTACAGTTTGGTTTGGCGCACAAGGAAACTCTTTTGTGACGACCATCCTTGAGATTAACAGAAAAGATAATGTTTTTATATGTGACGGCTGTAATGAAACGATGCTTGGGCAAGTGCTTAATAGCCCAAAAATTTCATTCAAGACTGAACATCTGGGTGCGTTGGTTGCCTTTGATGCAACTAACATAGTCAAAACCGAACACCAAGGGTTTTTGGCCTTCGTCATCCCCGTCCCTTCATCAATGCATTGGTTAGAGCAAAGGGAATTCTATCGGGTGAAAGTGCCGATGTTAAATCCTGGTCTTTGCCAATTGACACTGAAGGATCAAGAACCTATCCAATTAAAACTGCACGACATCAGTATCCGTGGCTTTTCATTGATGAATGCCTCCGACGAAATCTCAGAGCTGTTGGTGCCTGGCGCACAATTCGAGAAATGCAAACTCGTCCTTGAAAATAAGGAAGAAGTTGCT